>JBPCVD010000018.1:0-10302 GCA_051010815.1 Rubripirellula sp. | reverse complement strand
CCCCCACGTTGTGCCAGTCGATGGATGTGCGTGTCGACCGGAAATGCAGGACCGCCGAATGCCTGCGCCATCACCACACTCGCGGTCTTGTGACCTACACCGGGCAATGCCTCCAGTCCTTCGAATGTTCGTGGGACTTGGCCGGCATGGGAATCGATCAGAATCGCGGACAGTTTTGCCAAGCTCTTCGCCTTTTGCGTCGACAGCCCCAAAGGTCGAATGATCTCAAGGATGTTCGACTCGCCCAACGCTCGCATCTTCTCGGGCGTCGGAGCTTGATGAAACAATTCGGGCGTCACCTCGTTCACTTTTTTGTCAGTACACTGGGCGCTGAGCAGCACGGCGACCAATAGCGTGAAGTCGTCACTGTGATCCAGTGGTATCGGAGGATCGGGATAGAGTTCCTCCAATCGCTCCCGAACCGTGTCTGCACGTTCCTGCTTTCTCACCCTACCTCGATCCCCGCTCACTGAGTCTTGTCGTTGCGATGCCAGAGCATAACCTGATTCCTGTAAGTCGCGAGGACGGTCATCGAATCGCAGCAGATCGATGGTCTGTCTTTCGACGCTTTCTACCCTTGGCGACCGTACTCTTCGCGATCGCCTTCTGTACGAATGCTTTGCCGCAAGACGAGGCATCTTCAACACCATCCATTGGGCCCAACGGCCAACCCTTTCGAACGCACGATGTGGAACTCACTGCTCGAGGTGGAGTGATTGACATCCGGACGACCGGTGGCGATCCATATTTGATTTGGAGATGGCAAGGATCCCTGGCATCGGAACAGTTCGTCGTGGCCTTTGAATGCTTCTGCCCCGATGAAATCGATCAAGTCTCTGCCTATTTGGGACCGCCGATTTCTGAATCGACGCGAGTCAACCTGCCCAACATCCCTGTTGCCGAGGGCTGGAATGAATACGCCGCCGAATTGATTCAGGACGGCAATGCCCGCATTCCTGAACAGGTACGAATGCTGCGACTCGACTTAGGCACCCGTGCCGACACGCGTCTACGGATTCGCAATCTGCGTATTCGCCCGCGATCTGCCCAAGAGGTCGCTTCCGCTGCAAACGCCCTGCAGCGTCGACAAGAGAAAGAAGCGGCAAGTCGACGGATCGGCGAGTACTTCCATCAGTCGTTTCCTCTTCAGATCTCGGACGTGGAAGTGACGGAGGATACCGTCTCGATCCTCGGACCAACTCAGGGGATTCCTCCGCAGGGACTTCAATTGATTGAGTATCCCCCACATCTGTCGATTGATACCGCCGGGATCACGGTTGATGCGACTTTCAACATCCAGAACGGCCAGTATCGTTTTGATCTCCCTCGATTCGCCGGCGAACGTGATAGAAGGTTTTGTGGGTGGCGGATCGGTGAAGTTCGCGATGATGGTGTTCGTTTTCTCTCAGCTCGCCACTTCCCATCACGGTTGTTGATTGGCAAACCGGATCATGCGTCGAGTCGACCGAAACCGGCATCGCAAAAGGGGCTGAGTGGACTCAGTAACCGCGGCCCGATGGATGACCTTCCCAAACTCGGCATCGATGCGGTGACGCTCAACCTCGTGTTGAATCGTTTTCTGACCGACTCCGACGGACCCCGCCACGAGCGAATCGACGTCATGGGGCCACCCATCTATTTCAATCATGCCGCCTTTGACGGGTTCGACCGATGGGTCGATTTCGCGCGCGAGCACCAGATCGTCGTGACTGCGATTGTGTTGATTCCCCGATCCAAACGATCCAACTCGCAATCGCCACTCGTACACCCAGAGTCCAACGGTGGTGTTTATGCCATGCCAGACCTAGCGACAGAACGGGGCGCGGCGATTTATGCGACGGTGCTGGATCGCATCGCCTACCGATACAGGCACACCGACCGAAAGCCTGGAGGGATCTCGAATTGGATCGCTCACAACGAAATCGACTTCCACCCAGTCTGGACGAACATGGGCCCACAGCCCCGCCTGCTTTGTACGGAAACCTATTATCGCTCGATGCGAATGATTCACGACGCGGCCCGTTCTTACAACGCACACGCAAGAGTCTTCGCTTCCCTGACCCATCACTGGGCCGTCCCCAACGACGGCAAGTGGCGGCAACTCGCACCAAAGGAGATGCTGGAGACCCTGCAGCAATACTCGGAAATGGAAGTGGATTTTTCCTGGGGCGTCGCCTATCACCCCTACCCGCAAAGTCTCTTTGCGCCAGTCGCTTGGAACGACAAGAACATCACCGACCAACTCGACACGCCGCTGATTACCATTCAAAACCTGCACGTTCTGGGAGACTTCCTGTCCCAACCCAAGATGCTCGACGCCGACGGTGCCATGAGGCCGGTCCTGTTAAGTGAGCAAGGATTCCATACCGAGTCATACGAGCCCGAAGCTCAGAATCGGCAGGCAGGATCACTACTCTACGCAATGAATCAAATTCGATCGTTCCCTTGGGTCGAATCATTCCACTATCACCGTTGGATTGACCACCCTGACGAGGGCGGCCTGATGCTCGGCTTGCGGACGCTTCCCACCAAGGATGAACCGCACGGAAAACCCAAACGTTCGTGGCACGTGTATCGATCCATAGGAACCGAAGATGAAGCACAGGAGACTCGAGATCTTCCGCAACCTTGATCCGGTCGCTACCAGGCAGTCCAAGTCGATTTGCAATCACTGCTTTCCAGGCACCTCGTCATAAAACGTACGCCGTCAGCGCCGTCGTACACGCTCGGGTAAAGCGAGGACCTTGCGTCAATCTTCTGACCTTGTTGTATACGCCGCATGTCTGTGAACGCATCTCGGTAGACGTTGGCGAATGCCTCAAAGAATGCTTCTGGGTGACCACCTGGCAACCGACAAGCCGCGATCGCATCGGGCAGACTGTACTCAGCGTTCGGATTGCGTTCGAAGATCTTCGTCGGCTGCCCGAGGGCGCGCACGACCAATTGATTTGGTTCCTCTTGTCGCCAGCTAAGTGATGCCTTGGTGCCGTCGACTTCTAAAGAAAGATCGTTCAGCCGCCCGTGTGTCATCTGGCTCCAGGTCACGAGTCCAGTCGCATCATCCTCGAATTCCACCAAGGCGTGACCGTAGTCATCCAGTTCGTGATGGTCCGAAAACGACTTCATTCGGCTAAGTAATGAAACTGGCGTTAGTCCGCTCACGAATTGCACCAGGTGAAAGGCATGCGTGCCCACATCACCGAGCGAACCCGCCCGCCCATTTTTCGTCGGATCTGACTTCCATGCGCCGCGTGCTGGTTGTGAATTGGCTTCCATCCCATGCATCCACCCTTGCAAATAGTTCGCGCGAACCGCAAGCAAGTCGCCCACTTCTCCCGAGGCAATCATCTCCCTTGCTTGACGAATCATCGGGTAGCCAGAGTAATTGTGAGTCAACGCGAACACGCGAGAGGAAGCTTCCGCAGCTGCGATCATCGCCTCTGCCTCCTCCATTGTGATCGTCATCGGTTTATCACACACAACGTGAAATCCGGCTCGCAGAGCGGCGCAGGCGATCGCGCAGTGCGTGTGATTCGGCGTGGCAATCGAGATGAAGTCAACGCGATCATTTGGATCGCGTTCCAGCTCTCCCGCAAGCAGTTCGTCCACCGATCCATACGCTCGGTCGTCCGCGATACCCATTTCCGCCGCAGAGGCTCGCGAGCGCTCCGGATTGGATGACAGCGCACCGGCGACAAGTTCGGCTTGGCGATCCAGTGTCGCTGCCGTCGCGTGAACCTTGCCGATGAACCCCGCACCACCGCCTCCAATCAAGGCCATCTGAAGCGGTCGACGTTTTTCTGTACTCAAAGACATTGCTCAACCAAGCTTCTCGAAAACGCACTCGCCTCAACACGTACTTCCAGCTGCATCCGCCTACCGAGTTGGCGGCGGTGTCGCGGGAGGCTCCTTGCTGCCCGACTGCTCGTCGGTCTCTTGACCAAGGGAACCGATCCGTCCTCCCACCGATAAGACTTCCAACTCTTCGGTCAATCGTTGTTTCAAGGCGTCTTCACCAGGGAATCCGACATGTACCGATTCGATATATCCATCTTTCCCAATCACGATCGACTGAGGAATCGCGTCGGCTTTGAATGCATCCGCGACTTCACCATCGAGATCAAGAAGCACTTGAACATCCCAATCCTGCGCCGATAGAAACGTCTCGACTTCCTCTTTCGTTTCGCCAGCGTTCACTGCCAAGAAGACGACATCTTTGTCTTTGAAGTTTCCCGTCACTTCCTGCATCAACGGCATCGAGGCCACGCAGGGAGTGCACCAAGTCGCCCAGAAATCGACCACCACAACTTTGTCCGCCAGCGACTGCAGACTCACTTTCTCACCGGTCACCGATTCAAGCTCGAAGGGAGGCGCGGGCTGGCCGAGCAGCGGATGTTCGCCAACCACGCCTGCAATGGAATCATAATAGGCTTGAAGTGAATCGTACGCCTGGCTTTCCTCTGTCGGTTGGAATCGGAAGAGCGCGGGATCAATCTCGCCGGTCACACGCCAGGTCAGAAAATCGTATCGGACTTGATACGAAAAGTTGGCTGGAATGTTCACCTGGTCCGACGCCAACAGCATCGGTGTCAAATCGATCAGCATTCGCAGCGGTCGTGGATTGTCTCCGTCAGAAATCCAGAAATCCCACTTCACTTCGTCGGCCTGCACCCCGCGTAAGTGAACCGCTGGAATGCCCTTTCGAAACTCATCGCGATCGGCAATCACAATCGACTTCATGCCGCCGGCAAAGGAGATCGCGGGATCCACTCCAGCTAGCGTCAGGGAGAAGAGCGGTTCCGCGTACGGCCCCATCGGCAGTCCCAGTCCGGTCACCGCCTGCTGATTGGTTACTGGCTCGGGCAACGTCACATACGCCTCGGTTGAAAGCGCGGCGACCATTGACTCGCCATCGCAATAAACTCGTATTCGTTGCTCGGGCTCCTTCAAGTAGATCGTAAATTCGTCAGGGACGGCCGACGCGATCTGGAAGGTCGATTTCTGGCTGTCGACCACTTTCCCGTTCATGACCGAGTCCGCCAACATCTCGACGGTTGCGCGCGAAACCTTGGCATCCGCGATCGACGAGAAGAGTGGCGTCAAGACGTCGCGAACGTCATCGGACAATTCGAAGACTGGGATCTCATCGTCGGAAGCCGGTGTGGATGCGTCCGGACGATCTGTTTCTGCAACGTCTGTTGGTGAAGATTCGGGCTCGTCCGCAATCGATGAGCCGTTACCCATCTGCACTCCGGCAAACAAACATACGACCAACGGTATCCGGATCAGCTGCAATCGCGTTTCGCAGAGGGTTTTCAAACGAACGTACATCGAATCGCATCTCGTTGATTGCAAAGGAAAGGGCGTGGACCCTCCGGGAGCCTCACACGGCATCGCGCGCCTGACGGGGCGCATGATAGAAACTCCGGTCCGATCCTGCCATGCAACGACATTGCGTGAAGTCGTCTCATCCCTGTCACTCCGCGCATGGGAGTCCGTCAATCCCGTCCGGGAATGGAACCAGGGATCGTCCCGTCCAGATAACGCCAATTCTTTAGATAGGAGAGCAAGTCGGACATCTGCGCCGGCTTCAGCGTCTGCTCGAATCCCTCTGGCATCAGGGAAATACCGGGAGTTTGCAAGCGCTCGATTTCATCTCGTGCCACGGCGACTCGTTTTCCGCCTTTTAGTTGCAATGTGACTTCCTCGGTCGTCTCGCCAATCAATAAACCGTCGAGCACGCGACCATCAACCGTCAGAACGCTGTATTGAACGAACGACGCATCGATCGCCGCGTTGGGATCCAAGATCGATGTCAGCAGCGCTTCGGGGGTCTTGGTTCGACTATCACTGATATCCGGCCCAACATTGGTCCCCACAGCATCGATTCGGTGACAGGCCGAGCAATGTTCGGCAAAGAGTTTCTTGCCCAGTGTCGCGTCACCGAGACTGGTCGCGCTGGATGCGTAATCAGTGAGTACTTTGGCGCGATTGGGATCTGTACGAAGCAATCGCCCCGCGGCGATGCTGACGGCTTTGTCGGAATGTTGACGCAGACGTTTCGCCGTTGCAGGATCGATCACCGCCTTGGAAAACGTGCCTTCTTCAATCAGCGACAACAGCCACCTCGCGTTTCCAGCCTGGCTTGCACAGGCGCTGACCGCCGAAGAACGTACGATCGCCGTCATCCCGGTCAGATTCTCTTCCAAATACTCGCGCGTCCAATCCGCGTCACTACGAAGGGCTAATGGCAGGGCCACCACTCGGAGTTCTGGAGGTGACTGGTCACCAATCATGATTCGGAGAGACTCGGGCCCCCGTCCCGCATCGGAGATTAGCACCAAACAGGTCGCCCGTACCGATGGATTCGCCTTCTCGTTGTGAGCCGTTCGACTCGCCCGATCGATCAGACCGCTAAATGCTTTCTGCAACGCGGCCGGGAACTCATCGATCGTTTTCGCGACGGATGTCTTCCGCTTTTTGACGCCTCGAAACCATGCTGACATCAGACGAACCTGACGCGCAGAAAGCTGATCGCCACCACTCTTCCCCGACTCGGCCGCCGCGAGCAAAGCCGCCGCATCTCGTGGTGACTCCATCGCGATCCGCTCGATCAGATGACTCAATAACTCCGCGTTAACATTTGGATCGATCGCAACCTGCCGCGCGAATCCATTGAGCAATGTTGTTTCAGCACTTGCCAACGTCCGGTTGATCCACGGGTCATTCCGACCCGCCACGTTTCGCGTCGCGATCTCCGTCATCGCATCGATTCGACGTTTGGGCCGATCCTTCCCAGCACCTGCTTGTGCAGCAACCGCTCTCAGTACGCTCGGATCGGTATCCCGAGACATCGCCAAAACATTACGCACGAGACCGTTGCGATCTTGCGCCAACTCGATCCCCAGTGTCCGCAAACGAGCATCGGAAGATGTGAGAAGAATCTGGCACAATTCATTCGTGAGCGATTCTCTTCGAGCCAGCAATCGCGCGGCTCTGGCTCTTGCCACCGAATGTCCATCTTCGCGAGCGACAAGATCACTGAGTTCACGAGTCGCCTTGTCGGCGCCCTCCATCAAATACTGAGACGCAGATTGACGCTGCCATGCCGAAGGCGATTCCAACCAACTCACCGCTTGCTTGGCCGACGTTAGCGGTTGGCACACTGGATCTTCGCCCGCCTGCGCAACCCGCCATATGCGTCCCAATGCTTCGCCGTCCCATTTGTCGGGTCGAGTTTTTAGCTCGGTTGGCATGAAGTCGGGGTGCTCAATGACGGCGCGAGCCATGTCGACAATCAACACTGACTGACCAGGGCCAGCGGTGACATCCACCGGTCGAAACCACGTGTCACTGGAAGCAAGGAATTCGTCAGGGACCGACTCTCGCGTCGACTTCCATACGCTGCCATCAGGTTGCACACGCTGTCGCTGCACCAGATAGGCGGTCGGTTCGCAGGCAAGCAACCACTCCGAGTCATTCTCTTTCCATCCGGGAGCAAAGACTCCGCATGCCGCACTGAATTGCCCCGAGTGCAAATTACTTGTTGTCCAGGCCGCGGCGCGAGAGACGACTTCCGACTTTTCTGCGGACAGTGCGACGTCGTGGATTGCGTCCCGCGCCACAAGAAGTGGATCACGGTCGACGGCGGCCATCGACAAGGGGGTCATCATCGCAGGGTTCCGATTGCTGCAACCGAATCGGCGTCCGTAGTCATCGATCGTCACCCCAAACTGGCTCTTCCCGGGAATGGCTCCCCAATATCCTCCCTCGGGGTCAAAGCAGAAATCACGATCACGCAGATCAATCGGCTTCGGCCTACTCTCGTAATCTGAATGAAGGGAACGGATCGAACCACCGCGTAAACCACCAGCCACGTAGATCAAGCCATCGGGACCGAGTGTCGGATGATTGGCTCGCAACTGTTGGTTCTGCTCGGCAAAGCCCTCGAACAATTCGATCTGTTCATCCGCACGACCGTCACCATTCGCGTCGTCGAAGAAGAGGATCTTGCCGGCTAACGTGACGAAGGCACCCGACTTGTAGGGCTGCACACCGGTAGCAAACATCAGTTTGTCCGCAAACAGGATGGCGGAGTCATACCGACCGTCCGAATCCTGATCCTCCAAGATTTTTATCCTCCCACTCGGGCCTTGCCCTGCCCTTGGACCGGTGGGGTAATCGGGCATCTCCACTACCCACAACCGACCGCGGAAATCCAATCGTGCGCTGACCGGATCAGAAATCAGCGGTTCCACGGCAATTGCGTCCACACGATACCCCTCCCTCACTCGCAACGCACTGAAAGACTCGTCCACACCATGAGACTCGGTGTCGACTTCCCGCGTCGAAGTTGTCGGGCCAAGTTTCTGATCGGCGTAAGATCTTTCACCAGCAGCAAGTGATAGGCTCACTACCACTGCGGGAAAAAGAACCGCCGACAGGCTACGCTTCAAAAATATCATGGCGTCAAAGGTTTCATGCGGCGCGTCGATCCAAACGAGGAAGTTCGATCGAACGATCCATCAATCGATGGAGGAAAGGTGGGCGAATTGCAGAGCCTGAATTCTAACCGCTCAGCTGCCGACCGACCGCCTTTTCGCGGGAAAGACCGGAAGCGAAACCGCGACTAAAAGAATCGCCCCCGCGACTGGAACGGGGGCCACCGCAAAACCAAAGACTCCGATCAGCGCTAGCCAAAATGCGGGGTGTGAAACGATCGGGACGAGGTAGCGTCGAAACGGCCCCAAACAAACTAGAAATCCGCCGATCACCATCAACGTCAAACCATTGACGATCATGGTTCGAAGACCACGATCGTTCGACGAAGCGGGCTGAATGGGACGCGGCCGATCCGCCGCTGACAGTCTTATCGTACGCTGCGGTGAAAAGCCGTCGAATCCGCCAACGGCAAACAGGAACGGTTTGGAAGCCTCTGCGACGGCTGCTTGACGATCGCCAAGGAAACGCTTCACAAAGACTGCCATGCGAGAATCGAGTTCCTGCCATAGCGTCTCCTGAGCCGCCGTCACACCTTGCGAGAACTCCAGATTGAAGGGGTCCATTCGCATCGTATCCGAAGCGTCCACGTCCGCGGTCAATTCAACTTGATGACCACTGGCATCGGCAATCGTCTGATAGCGGGTCAACCACATTTGCAACCAAGCCGCGATCTCATCGCGTGGTCTTTGGGCAACCATATCAAGTGACTCGACCGATTCAACGACGGCCCGTGCCTGGGCCAATCCGCGTTCAGAAACTCGCAAGGCAATTTCACGATCGACGGATTCCGCTGTCGCCGCCGATCCATAATTCGTCAACCACTGTTGGGTCACCGGGATATCGAGCAAGGACGGCAAATACTCCGCCTGCTTGGCTGTATTCGCCGGCACTCGGAACAGGATCTCCAATGGCTGTGACAATCGACTCAGCGTTAACGGAACTCGCAAGAGGTTCGGTTGGGAATCATCACTGCTTGACGACACTTTTTCGGCGACGACCGCATGACCGGCGCTCCAAGCGCCAAGTGCGCGGGCATTTTCAGGCAAGCGTACGACAACCGAGTCGAGACCACCTGGAAACAGATCCCAGTGCGACATCACAAGGACGCCGTCGCTTTGTGAAAAGACTTGAACGTCGTGATTGACCGCCACGGGATCGACATCAATCTCCGGCAGCGGTGCCAAATCGATGGACCACGAGGGATTGGCGACCTGATACGTCGCGCGATCCTTTGAAGCCGCAAATTGTTTCCAAAGACTCGGCAACTGAACGGCTTCAACGGCGGCCGTTCTCCATTGCACCGGCTCCGCCTCCAAGAGACTTGGCAAGCTGAGATGAATCGGCCGCTGCCCCAGTCCAAGGACGCGAACCGATGGCGCGCTCACACGCGTCGATTCTGTGCGTTGAAGCTGTCCGCGGATCGATATCGTGCGGTCCGTTAGCTCATCGCGAGCGCAACGAATTCGAATCACTTGCCGCGACGGGTCCGTCGCAGGTTGACGTGACCACACTGTCGCGGGACCTACCTCCAACGCATCGCACCAACGCGTAGGAATCTCAACGTCAATGAAATCCGGGAAGCGATTGTTTGCGAAGCGAATCACCGTATCCATCTTCCACAGGTCGTCGACGCGATCGAGGACGATCAGCTGTCGACAATCGAAACGTGTCTGTTTGTCACGAACCTGATACAGGCCACCAAGTGAATTCGCGCGCAGTTCCGTTTCGGCAGGAATGACCCATGTCGCGACCGGTATCCAACCCTGGGCCAAAGACTCGGCGGTCACGGATTGCAAAGGT
>JBPCVD010000017.1:0-6488 GCA_051010815.1 Rubripirellula sp. | reverse complement strand
ACCCCACTCACGTGCAGTACTTCCCCGTCCTGCCCGCTGGAACTAGTCGTGACCACAAGGTCGCCGACCACGATTGGACCGGCAACGCTGCGGCCGGGCATCTGCAGTTTCCATGCAACGTTGCCATCGGCACCGATGTCCAGCGTCGTCGGTGCAGACGAAGCTGCAGCACTTGTCCCGTCGCCACGGAACCCGAGCCACCCACCGGAACCAACCGTCTCGACGCTGTCCGCACCAAATAGCTGGACCGCCGTCACAGCAGCAAACAACGTCACGAAGAGGCGAACACTGGTTCGAAATGTGGTCAGAGACTGAAACAGCGGCTGACTCGCGATAGACGAATGAGCTTGATTGTTCATGGTTAACCTAAAGGACGAATGATGTATGTATTGAAAGAAAAGAATCGCGTCTTAGCCGCACGAACAGCCACAGGCTATCGCTGGCTGATCAGCCCCTTGCCCGATGGATCCGTGATCCGAAACTGGAATTTCCAGTCTTGCGCCCACGGCTCCTCCTGCTCGTTCTGACAGATCTTGAGCAAGATGCGGTTCGTACCTTTCTGGAGCGGAAACTCGGCGATGTACTGGTCAATCATCGAGCCAGAGTGATACACCTCGTTCTGCATCACCAGCTCTCCGTTGATCCAAACTTTGTTCGCGTTGATGCATCCCAGCCGAACTTGAGCCGCCTGATCTTTCGCCGACTCGAATTCCGTATACAGATAGCCAACGGCACCTTTCTCCTTGTCGTAGGCAGCTGCGAGATCAACGTCTCCCTCTTCTGGCGATCCCGTCAACGGTTTCCATTGGACCGTGGCCTGCTTACCTGGATGCTCCAACTTCAAATCCAATTTGCCGCTGCCAACAAACTCTTTCTCGGGGCCGTATTCGGCGGCGAATCCGACGCCATCCACATTGTCCAAAGGAGCGAGCGATTGCCACGACGTGATCATCGAAAACGCTTCCGCGGGCTTCACGGGATCGCCCAATTCATCGAGCGCTGAAATGATCCGAGTCAATTGGCGTGGGTGCCGCGCCGCAGCCAAAGTGGTGCGATACTCTTGTTTCGCCGCTTCAGGATCGTCCTTCGCCTTCTCGCTCGTCCGCTCGATGGCTTGCTCGACCGCCATCTCACGAAGCGGCAAACTTGCGTCATCCAAACACTGGTCGATCAGCTTTTCAGCCTGTTCGGGTGACTGCCGCTTGAGCAACTCCATCGCCAAGCCTCGACCCTTGGGATTGTTGGACGTGTCTAGGACATAGCCTTCCAACATTTCCAACGATGGCTGCCCCGATTTGCGAACGACATCGAAGATCACACCCCGAAGCCAATTCTCTGCCAACGGATTGCTATCGACCAAGGCGTTCAGCAGTGTCGGAATTTGGGTCGTTGGAAGCTGACGCAATTCTTCGGCAGCAGGAATCGCCTGGTCGAAACCGGCACCCTCTTTTCCAACCGCGAGAATCGCTTTCATCGCCTTCCCTGCGGATGTCGAATCCTGACCCAGTGCTGTCAGTGATCCTCCCAACAAAAGCGCCAGTGCAAGCGATGCGTTCACAGGCAAGCAACAACGTCCAAGTGATCGAGTAAGGGTCATGATGAATCGTGTTTTCAGAAGAACGGACAAAACAAGGGGGAGCATCGAGTGTCAGCGACGCGGCAACAGTTTAACGTAGGAATCCAGGCAGACGAAGCAAGCCGCCAGTCCAATGCCAGAAGGCTCGCGATTCCTCGATTGAACTTGGAAACTGCAGGCTGAGAGTGCAGCCTTGGCCTCACTGCGTGGGCTTACAAGTACGATCAAGCCAGTCGAAAAAGACTCGCCCCCAGACAACGCCGTTCTGAGGCGAAAGCACCCAATGACCTTCCTTGGGAAAGTAGAGAAAGCGGCTGGGGATCCCCTGGACCTGCGCGGCAGTGAACGCCTCCATCCCCTGCGTCACGGGCACACGGAAATCCTTTTCGCCATGAATGACGAGCAATGGCGTTTTCCATTTCCCGACAAACTTGTGTGGCGAGAACTTCGCATAATCATTGCCGATCGATTCGCTCGCCCAATAGGGGCCACCCAAATCCCAGTTCACAAAGAACAATTCCTCGGTTGAACCATACATCGATTCCAAATTGAACACGCCGCAATGGGCAACCATGGTGCAAAAACGACTGGCATCATTCCCCATCAGCCAATAGACGGTGTAGCCACCGAAACTTGCACCAATCGCTGCGACACGTTTTCGATCGATCGTGGGATCCGCAATCATCGCGTCGGTCGACGCAAGGATATCTTGCATGGCCTGCCCACCCCAATCACCGCTGATATCATCATTCCACTTCCGACCGAATCCCGGCATCCCGCGTCGATTCACTGCCAAGACGACATAACCATGTGACGCCATCATGTGGAAGTTCCAACGGTATGAAAACCATTGACCAATCTGTCCTTGCGGTCCGCCCTGGCAATAGGTCAGCATCGGCCACTTCTTGTCTTCGCTCGGATCATAACCGGGCGGTAAGATCACCCAATTGTGAATCTGTTTGCCATCGGTCGCGGTGAAGTAGCGTTCTTCGACTTTTGGCAATTCGAGGGACGCGTAAATCTCACCATTGACGTCCGAGATGGTCGCCAGGTCCTTGGTTTCCGTGTCGACGACGGCAAGCTCGGTCGGCCTCAACATGCTCTGTTGACGCAACAACAACTGACTCGTCCCGGGTATCGTCCCCACGACTGAAAAGTTGAACCGCCCGGAAGACATCTGCTGCAACTGGCGGTCATCGACGCCGATCCGAAACACTTGAGTTGTGCCTCGTGTCTCACTGTCGAAATAAAGACTCTTGCTGTCCTCGCTCCATGTAGCACCGTGCGTGGTTCGATCAAGACCAACGGTCACCTCACTCAACTCGCCGCTACTGCGATCGTAGATCATGATTCGATTGCGATCGGATTCGAATCCCGGACGCTCCATCGAATGAAAGGCAATCGCACGACCGTCGGGTGAATACACGGGGTTCATGTCGTATCCCGGCATTCCTGGCGTGATGTTCTTCAGAGGCCCACCCTCTGTACTGACCAGATAAATTCCGCTGTCAGTGCTCTCGGCTGGATTGTTGACCAGCTTCAAGGTCAAAGCGATCTCGCGTCCATCATTTGAAAACGTGAATTGCTCGGCCCCACCGAACGGTGGCATCGGACAATCCGCACGAAGCGATTGCATCAGGTCGAGCGGTTCTGAAGCGTTCCCCTCTTCGTCAATGCGAACGACATGCACGTGGCTGTAAGAGTAGTCATGCCATTGGTTCCAATGCCGATACATCAACGCATCGATGATCCTGGCGTCGGCCTTGGGCAAGTCCTCAAAGATCTGCGTGACGTCTTTGTCAAGCTTGACGTCAACGGTGAATGCCATCGCATCACCCGACGGCGCCACAATCAAGTTGCCGATTCCCTTCTCGACGTTCGTCAGCTGTTGCGGTTCACCACCGCTCGGATCGAGCATCCAGGCCTGAGCTTCGCCCGCCTCTTCCTCTTCTTCTTTTGACTTCGCCGCGTTCGGCTTTGCGTCTGACTTTGGTTTCGCATCCGATTCAGGCGTCTCGTTCGCATCCGATTCTCCGGGCGCGACGTAGACAATCTTCGCGCCGGAGGCATGGCTGAGCCAGCCCAGCGAACCGATTCCCTTGACGTCTTTGAGCAACACTCGAGGTTTCGAAACGGCAAGGGGCGTTCCAAACGCAGCACTCATTCCGTCCGTCGCCAAGGGCAGTTGAGGCAGCGACTGCAGCAACAAATTGCTTGTGCCGGAATTCTCCGCCAGATCGTAGTGCTTCACCAAATAGGCGACGGTAGAACCATCGGGTGAGATGGCCGCGTCACCCACCCTGGCCAGATCCCAAAGTTTCTCGGGCGTGAGGCGGTCAGCCCAGAGCGGAGTGACGACCAACAGCAGGGCCAAATAGAAGAGAACGGAACAGGTCCGGCGCATGGCGGGCTCACAGAAACATGGTGCGTGTCAGGGAAGCAACCGCAATTCAATCCACGAGGAATCACGGGCGGACACATTGTAACGGAGTCTTCTCCACAAGAGGGTGCGAAGGAAACGCTGCCGCCGTTCCAAATCGAGCCGAAAACACCACGCTGAAGATTGAATCAGCGAGCAAGATTGCCAAGCCCTGTGACACACTGCGTGCCGTCGATCTCGCGAGGACCAAGCGAGGGATCTGTGGCGAAACTCACGGTGCAAGCGCCGGAGAAAATGATCACTCGTCGAGATGATCGTGAGTTCCACCTGACTCCGTGACCAATCGTGCGAAACTGCCTATTCGAGGATCGGCCTCGCGAATCACGAATCACAACTTAGGCAAGTATCTTTACTTCGGAGTCACGTTGTAGGGATTTCCGTCAAGTTGCCGAGACACGCTCTCGATCGACTTCTGGGCCCGCACACTGTTTCCCGCTGCATCAAGCGGCGGAGAGAAAGCGGCGATTCCCCATTTCCCAGGTGAAACAGCGATGATGCCACCGCCCACACCGCTCTTGGCGGGTAAGCCAACGTTGTAAAGCCAGATTCCCGAATCGTCGTACAGTCCAGCGGTCGCCATCACAGCAAGTACACGAGGCACATGTTCGGCATCGATTACTTTCACATTCGTGACTGGATTGACGCCCCCGTTCGCCAAGGTTGCCGCCATCACCCCGAGGTCTTTTGCATTGACGTTGATCGAACACTGGCGCGTGTAAACGTCTGTCACCATTTTCCAGTCATCTTTGATATGCCCATACGCCGACATCAAAGCCGCAATTGCCTGGTTACGTTGGTTGGTGGCAGATTCACTCTTGTAGACCGGCTCGTTCACCGTCAGCTCGCGGCCTGCGAAGTCGCAATGCACTTTGAGAATCTTGGACCACTTCTCCGCATCCGTCGAACCGCGCACCATGCCAGCGGTCGCGATGGCTCCAGCATTCACAAACGGATTCTGTTCATATCCTTTGTGTTGCTCGACGGCGACGATGGAGTTGAAGACTTGGCCCGTTGCGTCCACGCCAACATTCTCTTCGACACTATCGTCCCCAGATTCCTGAAGGACGAGCGAGAGGGTGAAGACTTTTGAGATCGACTGTATCGAAAACTGTTCTTCGACATCCCCGACTTGAAACACACGTCCGTCGACCGTGACAAGCACAATACCAAACAAGTCTGAATCGACCTCCGCAAGCGCCGGTATGTAGTCGGCATTCTTCCCGCCCTGCGGTTTCCGGAACGCCTGATGCGCTTCTTGCAGGGCCGACTGCACCTCCGTGTTCGGAAGCAGCGGGTCGTCGCCCAACGCGACGTTGACGGAGGTCACTGAAACGAGGGTCGCGAAACAAACGCCCCCGAAGAAAAGCCTTGCTGGGTGCATGAGAAGAGATCCAAATTTTCGCCGGACTAGAAGCTGTACTTGAAGCTGACCTGCATGCGATGGTCGAAACCACTTCTGCCGTCCTTGTCCGTCCGCTTGCCCCACAAGTACTCGACTCCGTACATCACGGAATCAGCCGGGTAATGCAGCAAGTTCGCCGACGCGTATTGTCCACGTCGGAACGCGTTCCCATTTTGACCATCCAAGTTGTCGACTTCCGTTGAACTGTAGCCCGCAGAAGTGCTCCACTGATCGCACCAGTAGTGGTCATAATACAAGACCAACCCACGCAATGGTACAGCTTGGGGCTTGCCCAGATTCGGAAATGCCAGACTCGGAGCAAGATCGACGCCGCCGTCGTTCATGTAACTGGCGATTCCCTCGCCAAATACGTAGGACATGATGATGCGGTCGCGATCGTGGACCGTGATGACGGAACTCAAGTTGACGCCCCAACCAAAGATCTGATCTTTCGGATCATTGCCGGGCGGTGGCGGCAACTTGATCGTTTCGAATCCGATGTCGCGAAAAATTCCGGCCACCTGAAAGTGCAAGCGTTCATGCTCAAGTCGGTATCGCCACGTCACGTTTGGAAGACGATTGACACCACGTATATCAAGCGCGAGCGCCTCGATCACGCGATCAAATGTGCCAACATCAATGTCCGAGGAAGGTTGCTCGATCGCTACCGCGACCGTGTGCGTGCCGCGTATTGGCGTCCATCGGAGTTGAGGGTTCCGCAAGAACACCATTCCCGCAGGGCCCCAGTAGTCAATCACGTTGGGAAAGACATTGATGTCCATGAACAAGCTGTGCGTCTGGCCGCCCAGCAACGTCTTGTACTCGCCATAAGCATGCCGCAATCGAAGGGTTGTCTCACCTTCATCCGGGCCCACTCCGAACAAGTCGATCTCAAGCATTGTGCGAACGCTGCCAACACTTGATGGCAGATTCGCTTTGACGCCAAAACGCGATTGGCGGGCGCTGACGAGGGACTCCCCGTCGCTTCCATGCAAGCCCTTGATCGTCGGAATGCGTGATGGTCGAAGCGTTGCGGCCCATGCGGGATCAACGCGATTGAAATCTTGGAT
>JBPCVD010000016.1:0-5091 GCA_051010815.1 Rubripirellula sp. | reverse complement strand
CGGTGGTTCCGCCCGTGATTGATTTGGAGTTGGACAAATCGATCGACATCGAGCGGCCCAACGTCGGCCAGAATGTTCGCTATACCGTGGTCGTTACGAACCAAGGTCCCGATGATGCGACCGGCGTGATCGTTGCGGATGATCTGCCGCCTGGGATGATTTTTGTTGACTCGAGCGCGACGGCTGGAAGCTACAACCCGAATACCGGGCGGTGGATCATTGGAAGTGTGCCTGCGAATTCCACCGCGACACTGACGATCGATGCGACCGTCGACACGGTTCAAACGACGACCAATGTGGCCGAGGTCTTTGCGGCGGATCAATTCGATAGTGACAGCACGCCTGGGAATTCCAATCCGAACGAAGACGACTACGATTCGGCAACGTTCATGCTCGCCTCGGCCGATTTGTCGTTGACGAAATCGGTCGATGATGCGACGCCAAACGTGGGCGACGACGTGACGTTCACCGTGATGGTGGCCAACGCGGGAGTCGATCCGGCGACGGGAGTCTCGATCGTGGACATGCTGCCGGTGGGGCTGGATTATGTCTCCGCATCGACGACGCTGGGTCTCTACAGTCCGGGTTCCGGGATCTGGGACGTCGGCGATTTGGGCGTGAATCAGACGGCGACACTGACATTGATTGCGACCTCCACGACGGATTCGCCCGTCACGAATGTGGCGCAAGTCCAGACGGCCGACCAGCTCGATCCAAACTCGACTCCCGGCAACAGCATTCCGTCCGAGGATGACCAGGACAGCGTCGAAGTCGTGGGTCAGTTGATTGACCTTTCGCTCGACAAGACGGTGGACAACGCACGCCCCAATGTTGGCGATACGATTCAGTTCACGATTTCGTTGACCAATTCACGACCGTCTCAAGCGACTGGCGTTTCCGTACGTGATGTCTTGCCGCCCGAGTTGAACTTCGTGGGCAGTTCGGCGTCGCGAGGAAGTTACAACTCATCGACCGGGGTTTGGGATGTGGGCACCGTGAACAACGGTGATACGGTCACACTCAATATCACCGCGACGGTGGAAAGTATTCTTTCGGTCGTGAATACGGCGGAGGTCATCTCAGCAGATCAGCCCGACATCGATTCCACACCGGACAATGGTAATCCGCAAGAAGATGACCAAGATTCCGTCGAGGTGGTGACGCAGGTTTCGGATCTGTCGCTCACGAAGACGGTCGATGACGAGCGTCCTGATGTCGGCCAACTGGTTACCTTCAGTTTGAACCTCAGCAACGCGGGGCCCGATCCGGCGACCGGCGTGACCGTCGCGGACTTATTGCCCGAGGGGCTTCAGTTCGTCAACTTTAACGCGAGCAGTGGAACGTACAACGGTCAGACTGGTATCTGGAACGTTGGCGATGTGGGAACGCAGAGCAGTGCGACGCTGGAGATTACGGCGGAAGTATTGAGCATTGGCATCAAAACGAATTCCGCCGAAGTGGCTTCGGCAGATCAGGCGGATCCAAACTCCACGCCCGACAACAACATTCCAGCCGAAGATGATCAAGATTCCGCATCGGTGCGGCCGACCATCATCGATCTCTCGCTGGAGAAAACGGCGACGCCGTTCCGGCCTTCGGTCAGTGGCGATCTGACGTACACGATCACGC
Organism: Rubripirellula sp.; assembly: GCA_051010815.1. Classification (GTDB taxonomy): domain Bacteria; phylum Planctomycetota; class Planctomycetia; order Pirellulales; family Pirellulaceae; genus Rubripirellula. The sequence continues at coordinate 3,462 of JBPCVD010000016.1, read as the reverse complement.
TTCACAACGAAGGTCCTGACACGGCCACCGGGATCGTGGTGGAGGATCAGTTGCCAGCCGGCGTGACATTGATTGATGCGAACCCATCGGTGGGCGTATTCACCAACGGCGAATGGACAGTCTCGTCTCTCGCGGCACAAACCGTGGCGACGCTTGAGTTGATCACGCGTGTCGATGTACCGGGTGAACCTGAAAACCGTACGCAGGTCCTGGCAGCGGATCAGTTCGACTTTGACAGCACGCCGGGCAACGATGATGGGATCGACGGCAACGGCAATGATGAAGACGATCAGGCTTCCATCACGGTCACCACGGCCAGCGCCGACTTGTCAATCAATAAGACCGTCAGCGATGATCGACCTGGCGCCGGGACGGAGGTGACCTACACCGTTCAGTTGACCAATGGAGGCCCCGACGCGGCCGAGAATGTGGTGGTCTTGGACCAGGTTCCCAATGGCCTGACCTTTGTCTCTTCGAACGCGACCATCGGTTCCTACAACCAGGCCAATGGAACTTGGACCGTTCCGAGCATTGGTGAAGGCGTCACAGAGACGTTGGAAATTGTCGTCCGCGTCACGAGCCTGGGTGAAAAGATCAACACGGCCGAAGTGATTTTCTCGAGCGAGTTCGATCCTGATAGTACGCCCGCCAACAATGACCCAGAGGAAGATGATCAGGATAGCGTGAGTCTTGTCCCCGAGCTGGTCGACCTGGCGTTGACCAAAATCGTCGACGACCCAACCCCGAATGTCGGGGAGACCGTGCGGTTTACTTTGGAGGTGACGAATCAGGGACCATCAACGGCGACTGGCGTCATTGTGAGCGATCTTTTGCCCGAGGGATTGGTCGCGACCGAGATTCTGCCCAGCCAGGGTGTCTATGACCCAGTCAACGGATTCTGGGATGTGGGATCTGTTCCAGCCGGGACCGTACCTCGATTGGACATCGAGGTCTTGGTGAACGATCCGAATCCACAGGTCAATATCGCTGAGATCGCTTTTGCAGACCAACCCGACATCGACTCCACACCAGGCAACGGTGTCGTCGATGAAGATGATTACGCGGAAGCATCCCTTACGCCCGAAGTCGCCGATCTCGAGTTGGTGAAGACGGTGAGTGACTCGACCCCAAATCAAGGCGAAGAGATATTCTTCACCGTGATCGTGGCCAATCGAGGTCCCAGTGATGCAACCAACGTGCTCGTTCGAGATCTCTTGCCCCAGGGTATGACTTTCGTTCGCTCGACAGAGAGCTCCGGAACCTACAACCGAATCACTGGCCTCTGGACCGTCCCAGAAATTCAATCCAATTCAGTCGCATCGTTGCAACTGGTTGCCCTTGTCGACACCAAAGACCCAGTGACGAACACTGCTGAGGTGATCGCATCGGATCAATTCGATATCGACAGCACCCCGGACAACCAAGTTCCCACCGAAGACGACATCGATTTCGCGGGCGTGACACCGAATCTAATCGACGTTTCGGTCTCTGCGACTGTCGACAACGAAGAGCCGAATCCCGGTGAAGTTGTTGAGATGACCTTTACCGTTCGAAATGACGGACCCGAAGATGCAACGGGACTTCGCATCGATATCGATCTTCCGGAAGGCTTGACGCTGTTGACCGCGCGTCCTGAGCGAGGCACCTTCAACAGTCCTTGGACCATCGGCTTCCTGGGCGTTGGCGAGTCGGTCGACTTGGTGATGACGGCTCGTGCGGAAACGCGTGGGACCAAGAGCGTGCAAATGCAAGTCATTGCCCACGATCAAGCTGATATCGACAGCACGCCAGCGAACAACATCCCGGAGGAAGATGACCAGACGGAGCTGCTGGTCGTCGTGCCGCTGTTCTCCAAACGTTTGTTCCTGGCAAGCTGACCCGCGGCGAGCCACTTTGAAACATACCCAATGCGATCGGTGGCTTGCTTGCTGACCGATCGCATGCATTGGGTTTGGTTCGCACTAGGTTTGGAAGCGAGTCGCATCCGTTTTCTGTGGTACCGGCGGATCAGATTCCAGATCCGTTTGGGATGGCGCCGTGACTTCGGTCGGTTGAGATGCCAAGTGCGAGAATGAAGTGGCGTGCGGAGTCGGCGATGGTTCTGTACTGAGCGACACTTTCGAATTCACCAACCTCTGCGGCGAACCGTTCGTCGAGGAGGAACGTGGATTTGTTGCCAATGAAAAACCGATCAGAAGGTGGATGCTCTGCACGACTGCGATCAACGTGGAAGCGGTCGTCGTCAGGCTGTAGGAGCCCGTCACGGTGGCGATCAAACGAGGGAGCGCGAGGCTGAGTCCGGCGGCGGCGACAGCGGTGATCGGCCAACGCAATCCGCGGCTCTTCCAGTTTCGGGATTGCGACGCCCATAGCCACGCGATCCCGAGAGCGGCGTTGAAGAGCCCGATCAGCGGCATCGCCTCCACGTGCGGCCAGTTGGCGATGTTTCCTGTCCATCCCCATCGAATTCGGCCAAACTGAACGAAGCTAAATCCGATTGCGAAAGTAGTCGTCCAGAGCATCAGCGTACGGAGATCAAACGAGACGTAGGCTTGAGGTTGGAAACGCTTTTCGGTCACTTCACTCGACGTCGCCCTACGCGTCACTGATGAGATGTGAAGGACGCCAACAATCATCAGGACCTGGGTCAGCAGGGCGATTGCCCAGGCTGCGGAGGCTGAGTCGCCGATTCCCCAGAAGAGCAGGTTCGACAACGTGTACCAGCAAAGAATCGTGTTCAGAATCGTTCCGGCGAAACGAAGTGCAATGCTCCGTTTCGCCGTCACCGCCCAGACAGCCACCAACGAACACTGGCTGATCGGAATTGCCATCGCGATCCAGGAGAGCTCTTCCTCCAGGAATAGCGCGTTGTTGATCAGCAGCAGCGTCACAATGACGTAGTAAGCAATGCAGACGACCGCGCCCCACGAGACCTTCGTGGCTCGCCGCTGGCTGACGCGAGAGGCATTCATTGCTCGGCCGATTTAAGCAGACCGCGATTGTCCTCGTTGGGTGGAGCAATCGAAGTGGCCGATTCCAGCATCCGTTCCAATGCCTTGTCAGCATCCTCTTCGTCAGGCACGGCAAGCCTTCGGTCGATCATTGTCAATCGGTCTTTGGCTTTTCGAGCGGTTAACGTACTTGCATAGAGCTGCAAAATCTCGACATAGCTCGCTCGCGCATCCTGCAATTTGGAGGAGCGTTCATGACGCATCGCCAACCGTAGCAGTTCCCTGGCCTTGAGCTCCTGCTGGGAAAGACGGCGTTCAGCACGTTTCAAGATTAGATCACCTTCGAACCCGTCAGCAAGCTGTCGGCTGATGTCGTTCCGGGTTGTGTGATCGCGACGTTGATTCGCATCGCGGACCTGTGTCAGCATTTGCTCGGCACGTGAGTCCAATGCTTCGGTCGCAACCGTCTCCACCCGAGTGCCTCGAAAAAGCCGGGTCAGCTGTCGCAGAT
>JBPCVD010000015.1:0-16323 GCA_051010815.1 Rubripirellula sp. | reverse complement strand
GGAGATGCGTATGCGGACCTTCCATTCTCGGTGGCGATTGCCTTGCTCACGCGTGTCATCAGCAAGCCTGGCAAAGATCGACTTTGTCTTGACCTGGGATACAAGTCAGTGGCCTCCGAAATGCCGTTGGAATCGCGAATCGTGATTCCGGCGATCCCCGATGCGAAGTTCATTGGACATAGTGAGGAGCACCTTGTGATCGAGACATCGCATGCCAGCGACGTTTCGCTGGGAACAGCATTCCTCGCTTTTCCCCGACATGTTTGCCCAACAGTCGCACTTCACGACTTCTTGACTTTGGTCCGTGATGGTCAAGCGACGGGCGAACTCTGGCCGGTCACCGCCCGTGGTCGCTTTTTGATTTAAAGTGTTGCCCTCTCCGCCCGATCGCATCCAAACCAATCGCGATGCCATGCCCGAACACTCACCAACACGCCTCGATCCCGTCTATGAAAGCTCTCTCCGAGAGTCGAAGTGGATCGTACTTATTTGGGGATTGAATTTCGCTTGGGTGATCGGATACTGCGGCATGTTTGGTTATCCGGCAGACGACCAACCGCTCACGACCGTATGGGGCATGCCATCCTGGGTCTTTTGGGGTGTCTTCATTCCCTGGATTGTCGCCGCAGCGGTCAGTTCCTGGTTTGCCTTGACGCAAATCAAAGATCACCCCCTTCCCGATGGCCCGCTAGCGCAGCCGCACGAGGACGGCGCGCCACTGGAGGAGCCACGCGATGGGTGAGACCTCCAATGCAGCGTTATTCACGTTCGTCGCCTACACGATCTCCGTGTTCCTGCTGGCGATGTTGTCCAATCGTGTCGCCAAAGGAAAGGAATTCGTCGGTGAGTACTTTCTTGGCAGTCGCGGATTTGGCGTCTGGGCATTTGCCTTGACGTTTGCCGCCACGAACGCGTCCGGCGGCACGTTCATGGGTTTCCCGGCGCTCATTTACACACATGGCTGGACGCTTGCGCTTTGGATCGCAGCTTTCATGATCATGCCATTGGTCTCCATGGCTTTGATTGGAAAACGTCTGAATCAAGTAGCGCGACAGTGTGATGCGTTAACGATCCCCGAGGTCATGAGATCTCGATTCGAAAGCCCGGCGGTCGGCCTCGTTGCAACATCGCTGTTGATCTTTTTCATGTTCTTCTATCTCGTCGCACAGTTTAAAGCGGGCGGAAAAATACTGAGCACCTTGTTCGCCGGCGAGCCATTCTTTCAGTCCGCCGTTGCGGTGGTCGACCGCGTTTCCTCCAGTCTTCCTTGGGTTAGCCAAGCGGAACCCGATTACCTTGTTTGTTTGATCGTCTTTTCTGCCGCGGTCATCGTGTACGTTGTGTACGGCGGATTCCGTGCCGTCGTTTGGACCGACGTGATGCAAGGCATCGTCATGTTTGGCGGTGTCATCGTGATGCTTGGCTTGGCCCTTTGGCAGGTTGGCGGACTTGAAAATGCAACGCGGAAAATGGCCAAGATGATTCCGCCCGAACATGGCACGGCCATTCTCTCCTCTCCATCTCTCAATCAGGATGATCGGCTCTATCCAAAGGGCACTTGGGTAAGCGACGGCCAGAAGGTTTGCCGACTTGCGGAACTCGCCGTCATTCCGTCCGGCCGGCGAGAAACGGCGGCGGTCAAAGTCCTCTTGATTGCGACGCCATATGAAATCGAAGAACTGCAACAGCAGATGAGCGAAGGAGCCATCCCGAATCCCGAGCTCGGCATTTCGATTCAAGTGCGCACACCGTATCAGCACGGCGGAGGGCGGGCAGGGAGCTACATCAGTAACCCGGGCCCGAGTCGCAATAGCGATCTTGGGTTCCTTGCGATCGGCTCGGCAATCAGCTTCTTCATCTTTTGGCCGTTTGCCGCGACTGGACAACCGAGCAACATGGTTCGTCTGCTCTCATTCAAGGATACGCGTACGCTACGGTTCTCCATTCTCACCGTGTCAATTTATTACTCGGTGATCTACTTCTCGCTGGTCGTCATCTTCTGCTGTGCTCGCGTGCTGATGCCAGGAATGGAAATTGATCCCGATCGAGCGATGCCTGATTTCGCGTCTCGCCTGACCGCCGATGCCGGAGCGCCTTGGCTTGCCGGGCTACTCGTTGCGGCTCCATTCGCTGCGGTGATGTCCAGCGTCGACAGCTTCCTGCTGGTCGTTTCTTCCGCCGTTGTCCGCGACATCTACCAACAGCATGTCACCCGGGATGCACCGGAGCGAAAAATCAAAACTCTTAGCTACGCTGTGACCGTTGTCGTCGGAATCCTGGCGGTGCTTTTCGCTCTCAACCCTCCTGACTACTTGCAGGATTTGATCGTCTTCGCGACGGGCGGTTTGGCCGCCTGCTTCCTTGTCCCCATGGTTCTGTGCCTGTACTGGCGAAGGATGACGTCAGCGGCAACGATTGCAGGCATGCTGGGCGGAACACTGACGCATCTCGGATTAACGCTTTGGGGCTATCTCAGCAACGGCGAATTCCGAGCCTACGAATTCATGGGCCTCAATCCGTTTGTCTGGGACCTCGCCGGTTCGTTGGCAGCCGTCCTGATCACGATCCAATGGGGCCCCCGCCCAAGCCTTGAGCTACAGCGAAAGTTTTTCACTACCGACAAGCCGCTCCCGAGTCAGACGCTCGAATGAGGCAGCCATCCCGACGATGGCAAGGCTAGCGCCGCGACCGGACACCGATTCGCGACAGAGCTGGGTGCACGCAGGTCGGCCGCGAGCACGCGGGCGAAAGCACGCAGCGCGTCCGAAAAGACAGTCCCGAATCCCCCAATCGGTCCGCACATCCCCGAACTTTTCGTCGCGACAAGCTGTCCTGGCAGACACAGAGCCGCGAACTGCGCTCCGATTCGCGGCTTACGCCGGACCGGTTTTGCGGAACGCCGTCGCCACTACGAACCATTCCTCCCCGATGAAAGCGGGGCAAGTTGGTTTGAAATGCGGTCCTCCGCTCGCCCGTTGCAGATTGCTGAGGCCGAGTAATTCGACCGGCCAAGCCAAAATCGGGAGCCGAAAAGCAGACGCGGGTGGAATCTCCACACGTCAGGCTGCGTGACATCGACCGCAAATCCACTAGACTCTGCGGTTATGACAGATCAATCTCAAACTTCTCCCGACCCCAACGACGATCCCGTGGAATCAACAGCGGAACCGACGACCGAAACCGCTTCGGGCGAATCCAACCCAATGGTGGCCCCATCTCGGGCCATTCGTCCGCATGGACTTGAGGAGGGACGCGTCTTGGCGGCAGCTGCGGCGCGGGTGGCGATTGACAACAACGGCCAGGACGTGATGGTCCTCGACGTCTCAGCTCAATCGGCCGAGTTTGACTTCTTCGTGCTTGCCTCGGGCACCAGTCGCCGTCAATTGCACGCGATCAGTGAGCAGATTGACGATGTGCTGGAAAAAGAGTTGGGGGACCACCGACTTGGAATCGAGGGCTACGAAGAGAGTCGCTGGATCGTCCTCGACTACGGCAGTGTCGTGATTCATCTGTTCGACGATGAGACACGCGAGTACTACGACTTGGAATCGTTGTGGGCCGATGGCAAATCGGTTCCCCTTTCCGAACTTGGGTTGGAATCGCAAGAGGACTGACCCTCACCAGCGAACTCACGTTACGCGTCGCGATCGACGCAATGGCGAATGGGCATCCCTCCGCCGACCACCATTCGATTGCTTGACTTCAGACGTTCCCGGGTTGCGATTCGGACGCATCTGTTCATCAGGATGAAGCTCACCTATGCACGTACCTCATCTCTTGCAACAACGTTTTGCCGAAGCCTTGAACGGCCTGACCGACAATGCGGATCAGTTCGCTTCCATGATTCGCCCAACAGCTGATCCCAAGCACGGGGACTACCAAGCCAATTGCGCGATGCCGTTGGCGAAACAATCTGGTGGCAAGAACCCACGCGAGGTAGCAGCGGAGTTGCTGACAAGACTGGACGTGGACGATCTTTGCGAATCGCCTCAGATTGCCGGTCCTGGGTTCATCAACCTCAAGTTGAAAGATTCATTCCTTACCGACGCCATGACCAGCATGCTGGGCGACAATCGATGTGGTGTGACGGAAGTCCAAACGGACAAATCGATCGTCATCGACTTCTCGTCGCCCAACGTTGCGAAACCAATGCATGTTGGTCATATCCGCAGTACGGTTATCGGCGACTCTCTCGCGCGAACCTTACGGTTCCTCGGCCATCCAGTCGTGACCGACAATCATCTCGGTGACTGGGGCACGCAATTTGGAATCATCATTTACGGTTACAAGCATTTCGGTGACCCGGATGTCGTCAAAAAGGATCCGGTCGCGGAATTGGCGAAGCTTTACCGCTTGGTAAACCAACTGGTCGAATATCGAAAAGCGGTCGCCTCGCTCCCATCATTGGAACAAGCGATCGGAGAATCCGAACGAATGCTCGAACAGGCAAAAGCCGACTCGGAGCAAGCGGAAGGCAAGGCGGCGAAAAAGGCAAAGAAGGCGGTCGGGTCGGCAGAACGACGATCGGCGAGCGCTGTTGCAAATCTCAATTCGGCCAAAGCGAAAATCGACGCCGTCGACACCGACGCAAAACTAAGCGAACAGGCACTTGCCCACCCGACCATCGATCGGGACGTATTGGAAGAGACGGCAAAACTACACCGCGGCGATTCCGAGAACATCGCGTTGTGGAATGAATTTCTTCCTCACTGCAAAGACGAGATCAACCGGATCTACGATCGACTGGACATTCAGTTTGATCACACCCTCGGCGAGAGTTTCTATCACCCGATGCTGGGGAAGGTGGTTGAGAAATTGGAGTCGCTGGGGCTAGCCCAAGACAGCGACGGCGCACTCTGCGTCTTTTTGCCCGAATTCGACGCACCGATGATCGTTCGGAAGCAAGATGGCGCTTACCTTTATGCGACCACCGATCTCGCAACGCTCGAATATCGATTGAATGAGTTCCATCCGTCCGAAATCTTGTACGTCGTTGATTCACGCCAAAGCGAACACTTCGACAAACTCTTCGCGCTGGCTGATCAATTTGGTCTGCAGGACGTCAAACTTGTGCACGTCAACTTCGGAACGGTTTTGGGTGAAGATGGGCGTCCGATGAAAACCCGTAGCGGGACTCTCATTGGTTTGGAAAGCTTGCTCGACGATGCGGTCGATCGAGCACGCCAAGTCGTCTGTAATCCTGATCGACTTTCCAGTTTCGATCCTCCGATGGATGAGGCAGAGCAGGAAGCCATCGCGGAAGCGGTCGGTGTTGGCGCAATCAAGTTTGCTGACTTAAGTCACCATCGGACGAGCGACTATCGATTTAATCTTGACAAGATGGTTGCCTTGGATGGGAACACGTCGACCTACGTTCAATACTCCTACGCACGCACGCAGAAGATCCTGCAAAACGCCGAAAAGTGTGAGTCGGACGTCAGAGAGATGGTGCGAACCCACGGCATTGAGTTCACGCACCCCGCAGAGCGAAGCTTGGCGTTGATGCTGACCAAACTCGAAGAGGCTTTGCTCGCCGTTCATAAAGACTACGCCCCGAATCAATTGGTCGATTATCTGTTAGAAACCGCCAAGACGTATTCGCGATTCAACGACAATTGCCATGTTTTAAAAGCGGAGACCGAGGCGATTCAAACAACGCGTTTGGCCCTTGTCACACTTTGCGGACGGGTACTACAGCAAGGGCTGAATCTTCTCGGCGTCGAGGTCGTTGCCCGAATGTAAGGTCCTCATTGCCGAGGCTTCAAAGATCTTTCTGTCAGGAATATTTCTCAACATCCTGGTCGCATCGATTGCCATTGAGTTGACACTCGATCCAAATCCCCTATTTTGTCCACAGCCCGCGTACGTCCGAAGTTGACTATCGGACTGCTGCGATGGGGCAGATCTCACACAAATACGGTTCACGGGCACAACGTGGCGAACTGATTCGCCGATCCGACAGCTTGAAACCTAACTCCGGCGACACAACCATGGCAAAAAAGAAAACGGCAAGCGTCAACAAGTCTCAAACGATCCGGGACTACAGCAAATCAAACCCAGATCAAAAACCGAAACAGATTGCAGAAGCGCTAGCGAAAAAGGGCATCAAGGTTTCGCCTCAATTCGTGAGCACGATTCTTTCGACGTCGAAGAAGAAGACCACGACTCGAAAAGCCGGGCGCCCGAAGGGTAGTAAATCACGTGCGACCTCCAAGACGGTCACACGTCGCGGTCGGCCCGCCAAAAAACAAGCGACGTCTACCGAAGTCTCGCTTGAATCGCTTCTGAAAGTGAAAGAAGTCGTGAGTGAAATGGGGGGGGTCGAAAATGTCCGCACCGCATTGAAGGCTCTCGAAGCACTTCTCGACTAGAGCAACGCAACGTGAATAACTCCGATCGGGTGTGGGCTCGATCGCTTGGTTCCAACGACTGCATTGCCAGCCTTTACGTAAGACGCGTCCGAATAGCGTCCATGTTATCGGACAGGTCTAGACATCGACTCGGCGGAATTTCCGTGGACGTTTCTCGAGACGTCCCGGGACCGCGACGACGCCTTGTCGTCTTCATGAGCGGGTCGTGCTTCCGGTGCCAGCGTTCCTTGAAGACCCCGGAAAAACTGCCCTCTGAAGCACACCCTGGGCGTGACCAAAGCCTCGTGTCGCGAAATCGCAGACTGACCTGGGCGATTGGGGCCATTCACAATCCCAACGGGGCTCCCGATCCTCCGCTGACCGGCAGAACTGATACAAGTGTCGGCGATTCACGAATTGCGGTTTTTCCGGACGAAAGTCGTCCCAGGGATCTGCTATCTGTCTGACAACCTCTGTGTAGAATGAGGTCCGCTGGGCGGTGAATCCACCGACAGCACAGCGTTCTGGAGCGAATGCGCTCACGCCGACTTTTCTACTATTGCCCGCATTCATGAGTGATTTAACAGCCCAACAGTTTGCGCAACGTGTCTCGGACCTTGGATTGGCCGAACGCCGCGAGGTTGACCAAGCGGTCAGTGACCTCGGCGTTGGCGATCATCCGTTGCAGGACATGATCAAAACGATGCAGAGGCATGGGCTGGTGACCACTCTGCAGACCGACAAGATTTTGAAGGGCGACCGCCACGGTTTTTTCTACGGCGACTACAAAGTCCTGTACTTGATTGGGGCAGGTACCTTCGCGCGCGTCTATCGAGCCGAAAAGGATGGCAAGGTCTTCGCCGTCAAAGTCTTGAGAAAGAGATTCCGGGACGAAGTGAGAGAGTTGGAGCAGTTTCTTCGCGAAGGCCGCATGGGACTCAAACTGCGGCACCCCAACATCGTCAGCATCCTCGATGTGATTCCCGACGTTCGCAATCCGTTCCTGGTCATGGAGTTCGTCGAGGGTCAAACACTTCGAGACTTGGTCAAAGTCCGCGGCAAGCTACCTGGTGATCTGGCCCTGAGGCTGATGTACGAGATCTCGTCGGGTCTTAGTTATGCATCATCCCTTGGTATCGCTCATCGCGATTTGAAGCTTTCGAACGTTTTGATTTCATCTGATGGTAAAGCCAAGTTGGTTGACTTTGGTTTAGCCGCGCTTTCCGACCGGAACAATCCCGAGAAGATGGCGGATTGTCCCAATGCCCGCGCGATCGACTATGCGGCCTTGGAACGTGGAACGGGAGTCCGCAAAGACGATCCTCGGAGCGACGTCTACTTCGCAGGAAATATGCTCTACCACATGTTGGCTGGCATTCCCGCCCTGTCAGAGACGCGTGACCGACTGCAACGTTTGAACGTCACACGGTTTCAGGAAATCGTTCCGCTTCACGAACGCGTGCCCGAGGTCCCAGGCGTCGCCAACCAGGTCGTGCAGCGCGCGATGGCATTCAACCCCGAGAATCGAATTCAATCCTCTGCGGCGCTTCAGGCTGAAGTCAAGAAAGCGATTGAGATCCTCGAGGGTGGAAACCGACAGCGTCGCGACGACTTCAATGCACCGATGGCCGAACATAGCGACGACGACGAAATCCCGACGAACGAGGGAGAAGGCTACGTCGTGATGCTCGTCGAATCGAAAGCGGGTTTACAGAATGCCATTCGTGATCGCTTGAAGAAACGCGGGTACCGAGTCCTCATCATTTCAGATCCCAACCGGGCGTTAGCAAGATTTAGCCCCGACGAGGATCCGCCTGCCGACTGTCTGATTTTCGGGGCTTCCGAACTTGGCAACTTAGCGTTGGAAAGCTTCAATCAATTCGCCTCCGACGAACACACCTGTGAAATCCCCTCCATCCTGTTGGTCGACCGGCGGCAGTCTCACATCATCGAAGGAGCGCGGCGTGGTTCGAACCGTAAACTGCTGGCGCTTCCGCTGAAGGTGCGTGAACTACGCGCAGCGTTGATTCAATTGCTGTCTGGCGTCGAACGGCGTGAGATCGGCACTTACTAGGCGATGCGAACCCGCGTCAGGCCTCACTCACCCCGGCGCAGCAGCGCGGGGCGGTGCCCGTTGGATGCTTTTCGAGAGAGACTTCCCAATAGTCACGGATACGTCGACCAAGGCGGTCGCTTGCTGGGGATCGTTCCTCATGACCTGTGAACGCCCAACGGGACAGCGGTATTCGCAAGGAACGCGGCTGGGCCTCGCTGCGCCCGATTTCACCGCGTCGCCGAACCTCTCAGATTCTTTCGATCTCTGATCAAGTGCGAGAGCAGTAGCGGACGATACTACCGTCATATCTGGCAGAACCGCCAGCACCTAAGATCTGCCGATCTTGACTGATCAACAACCTTTCTCTAGGTTGCGCAGAATAAAGGCGACGTGGCCAAGTGGCTAAGGCGATGGATTGCAAATCCATTATTCGTGGGTTCGAATCCCACCGTCGCCTCTCAGGCAGGATTTTCAAAATTCTTCAAGCCGAACCGAAGAATTCTGGTAGCCGACGCGTATTCGTGCGGCGTTTGCCAAACTGCCAAAACCGTAAGTCACGTGTTGGCGAAAGACGCGCCACCATTCCACGGCTAAAGCACGGTCCGCAAAACGAGGCAGCCCGTCCGGCGACCACGACTGCGTCGAATCAAAAAGCAATAAAGGGACCTGACCCCTTTGTTTATCAGCACATCAGGTCTTTGATCCGAGACCGAAACTCCGGCTTGACCTTTGCCGGGGAGGTCCTGTGCAACCTGATCTGTTCGCACTGATTGAACCGTAGAAAGGATTTCAGTTCTTTCTTCAACGCCACGAACAACGCGTCGGTTCTCTCCACCGTCGGTTCCAATGCAAGATGATGGATATGAAGGAGTGATTCCTTCCTCTCGGCGCGACAGTCCATTCGAGCGACCAGCTTCCCTTCCCACAGAATCGGTAGTGAGAAGTAGCCGTATTGGCGTTTGGGCTCCGGCACGTAGCACTCAATCAGGTAATCAAATTCAAACAGCGCCTTCATGCGTTTGCGCTGAATGACAAGATTGTCGAACGGCGAAAGTATTTTCAGTTTGCTGCGTGACAACGGTTTGCTCAGCAGCTCCAACGAAGATGGAATTGCAAAGTACATTTTGTCGCCGACACGAACCTGGAGCAGTTCTCCCGAAGCAACCATGTCCTCCAGTGTGGCAGACACATGCGGCTTCGTGCCCTTCAGCAAATACGAGATTTCATCCGACCTGCCCAAACCGTTAGCGCGCAAGTATCTCGCAATAAGAAACCGGGCATGTTCCTCCGGATCAGGCAAACTCGTGTCCGTACCCTTGGGCAGTACGCGTTCAGTGAGATCGTAGACCTTCTGAAAATTCAGCCGGGAGGGCACCATTAGATCCCCCTGCATGAACAGATATTCCAGGGCGCGTTTGGCAGGTTTCGCCTTCCACTCACCGGCCCTATTACCAGTGTGCTCAAAGTCTTTGGCCATCAAAGGGCCCTCGGCTGAAATGCGTCGGAGCACCAACTCCATCATGCGATCGTCGCGTTTATACCAGTGGCTTTGACTACCACTTGCGAGCGCATGTTTGCGAGGCAGGCTGTGCAGATAGTCACGAAAGGGCAGATAGGCCGCAGCATGCGACCAATACTCGAACACCTGCCTGTCGGAAACTAACTGATCGAGTTGGGAAGGCCTGTAACGAGGATTGCGATTCCACAACGTATGGTGATGCGCGCGCTGCACCACGGAAATGGTGTCGATCTGCACGTAGCCAAGGTGCTCAATCGCGGAAAGCGTCGCGTCTGTTGCACCTCCAGCCCGATTCGATGGCGGCAACCGCTGTGATAGCAGGACCAGTTTTCTGGCTTCTTCACGAGAGAGTGATTCGTTCATGGGCAGCAGTCTCGGGCGTACCGACTCGTCCTGCAACGGGCGACAGAATCAAGAGTTCTACTCTGTAAGAATCGAATCGTCGCATTCGTCTCCGACGGATTAAACGCCCGAATACCTTGGCACCGACTGCGTATCTGCCAAGAACCGAAATCACCAACGAATTTGGCAGCGTCAAACTAGATCGAGACGGTTGAGATTCGGTCGAGAGCTTGTGGCAACGAATCGCAACTCGGAATGTTCACGAACTGACGTCATTCAGACCTGATTCGAGTCACTCTTTCGCTGAAAAGAGTCCTGGCTGAGCGCCAATTTCAATCGTTCGGTCGCTTGACCGATGTCATCATTCGATTGTCCTAGCCCCACTGACAATCGAGTAATACCAGACTCCGCAGTCCCCAACGTCTCATGCACCAGTGGTGCACACTGAAATCCGCTGCCAACGACCAGACCGTTGCGTTTCAATTGCGACGCCACTTCACCGCTTGTGAATCCCGATAACGCAAATGCGAGCGACGGCATCGCGTTTTCGACTCCCGCCGCCCCCAGGAAACGGACGCCGTCAATAAGCTCCAGCGTCGCACGAATGCGACGTATCTGATTGCGAGCCTCGGATAGACAACCGTCGATTTCCATCGTGCTAAGCATTCGGATCGCTGCGTGCAAACCTGCAAGTGCGAACTGATCGACCGAACCCACATCGCAGTAGCCGGGACGCGGCCACTTACTCGCATCATTGACATCGGTACTGGGTAGCCCGCAAGTCGCGGAGACGCATTCCATTGAAACACGGTCCGACAAATACAGGCCTCCGATCCCCCACGGAGCCTGCAGTCCTTTATGACCTCCAAACGCCACCATATCAGCACCCAAACGCGTCAGATCGAGTTTCATCCAACCAACAATTTGCGCCGCATCAATGATCACCATCGCCCCATGTTGATGCCCGATTTGAATCACTTCTTCATACGGCAGAAGCTCTCCCGTGACGTTGCATGCGGCGGTGATCGCGACCAGCCCCACGTCTTGCTGGGACAACGTATCCTCCAGCCAATCGAGGTCGATCGGCTCGACAAGACCTTGGGTCGCGTCCAACTTCGTGGGGATGTATTCCACGCGGACACCGCTCGAAACAAGTTTCAGGAGCGGACGATGCAACGCGTGATGCTCCCAGCGACTTGTCAGTACACGTTTCCCACTCGCAATGAGCGCGTCGCCGATCCCGACCGCCAGCGCCGACGTGCAACCTGGGGTAAGCAGTAGTTGGTCTCGTCGGGCAACACCAAAAAATTCCGCAATCGACTGGTGTGCCTCGTCAAATCGCAGCGGCCATTCGCCCGGAGGCGTCGCCATCGCTTCTCGAACGGCTTCGGAAACAACGCTGGGTTTCGGCCAACTGGTTCCCGCATGGTTGAGATAGACATCATCTGTCTTCATCATCGTCATCTTCTTTCGCGCCGACACTCATTCCGCCGAAATCGCTTGATCTCGATTGGCGTTAACCTTCGGTCCCCGAGTCATGACCGCCCGACGTCGCTTCGTCCGGAGCCCGCTCTGCCGATAATGGGTCAGGTTCCAAACGCAGCCCCATTTTCCGAGCGCGTTTTTGCCACTCGGCACGGGCGAATTCCTGCATGTCCGCTTTGGTGTCCGCTTCGTCCACGATCTCAAGCCCGATCAGCGTTTCGACGATATCCTCCAGGGTCAACAATCCCGCCAACCCGCCATATTCGTCCATCACCAGGGCGACGTGATGACGACTTGAAATCATTTCGTCGAACGCGGTGGTTAGCTGCAGGTTCGCCGCGACGGAGTGAACGGGACGTGACAGTGCCGACAATGATTCGTCATCTCGGTCCTTGCTAGCGGCAAGTAGAACGTCGTCGCGCAATACGAATCCAGTGACGTTATCTGGTCGTTCACGAAACAAGGGAATGCGCGAGAAAGGTGCTTCCTCATGTTGGCTCACGAATTCGGCAACCTTCGTTTCTTCAGGCAGCGAGAACACGACAACTCGGGGCGTCATCACGTCCGCGACCACAATGTCCCGCATCCGAAGCAGGTTCTTGATGATCCGCGACTCTCCCTCGTGAAGCTTCCCCTCCTTGCGACCGATATCAGCCATCACCTTCAGCTCTTCACGGCTAAACTCCGCCTCGCTGTGCCCGGAACCTCCGATGGCTCGAATCAACCACACAAGCGGAGTCATCAACCAAGTCAGTTTCTCGAGAATGAGTCCGACTGAGGGGGCGAGCTTTCGCCAATGCTTTGCACCCAGCGTTTTCGGAATGATTTCCGAGAGCACGAGAACAGCGAGTGTCATGAGAGCCGCGGTCCCGCCCTCGATCCATCCCGAGTACCCAGAGTCCCTTGCCAGGCTGGCGACCTCTTTACCGACGCCGATCGATCCGACCGTGTGAGCGATCGTATTGAGCGTCAAGATCGACGTCAGTGGCCCATCGATCTGGCCTTTTAACTTTTCCCATCGCGCACCTGTCGCCGGTTGCGACTTCTTCATGGTGGCAACGAAGGGCTGGCTCACGCTGAGCAGCACCGCTTCAAAGATTGAGCAAGCAAAAGAGACAAGGATGGCCAAGCAGAAAAAGACGATCAACATCGTCCAACTGCCGTGGCCGGCCGCCTCTCCAGTGGAAGTTGCATCCGCCAAGAGACTTCCGGTGTCCAAGATTATCACGTGGTCACGCCGTTGGGTTTCGAATAATTAGACGGAGTCGACCGATTGAGCCCCAGTCGCATGTTCACGATGGGCATCGAGTCTCTACCGGCAGAAATAGACTGCTGAGATTAAACCTCCTGAACAGGCACGCTGCAATCGCGTCAGACGTCTGGGCGGGTGATTTCCCAAACGGCGAAGACTCTTTCGGCAATTGACGGCGTTTCCCAACGCTCACCGCCAACCGTACGCTTGTCAAAATGCACTCGGCCCTCGCATGCACGACACGTTGAGGCGAACCACCTCCTGAAGTCCGCTCTGATCCCGATGCGACGCTTGCCCTTGCGCGATCGAGTAGGATGTGAGCGCTTCCTGGCATTCAAGGCGTTCCGAAAGAGTCATCGGCGCCGCCACACCATGCCGCCCTCATGACGTCAGCTTCACGCCCCAACCATATCCCATGATCACCTTGTTGCGTCACGGTTTGTTCTCCGTGTTCTGCCTCTCGCTTTTCTTGGCCGCCCCGTCCACAAACGCGGAGACGACCGCCAGCCGTCTTTCGGACGATATTGCACCGCTGCTAGCGTGTCTGTCGGGTGAACGCCAAACGTTCACACTGCACGTCGAAATCGATGCCGAGATTGGCGGAAACCGAGAACGGATCGAAGCGAAAGTATCGAGATTCGGGGGTAACGATTTTGACGTCGATGTCACACACAAAGACTATGCGATTCAGGTGCGACGACGCGCCGAGATAACCGCCCTGGCGCTGCCGCTTCACAACAAGGTTTTTTTGGGTCGCGGCGAAACGGACGCGTCCGATCATCTTGGTCCCGCGGGCATTGCTCAGCGTCTAATCAGTCCGCATTCGCAAGTCGCCACTTACGCGCAGGTCTTACAAGCGGGAGAACCCGGGGCGGTGGCCTTCATGCTCACCAACTTGGCGAACCTTCAATTCGACCCCAGCACCTCCACATGGAAACAAGGTGACAAGACGAGCATCCAGTTTTCTGAAGCCGGTGGGCTGATCGATGCACGTTCCGACGAAACACGAGTACGTCTCGTGATCAAAAATGATGAAGAAGAAGCCGCACCGATCGGTGCCTGGCCCGAGATGAAGGTCGTAGAACTGAGTCGAGATGAACTTGAGCGGCAACTCGTTCGCGGCATTCGTCGCGCCAGCGAAATCCTTGCGCCGGCATCTCGCCTGACCTCCCCCGCACGCGTCGCTAAACGTGTCGATCACGGCGAGTTGCGTTGGATCGATGGACAGCGGGTGGCGATTTTGCATGGCACGCCAGATCAGATCGGTAAAGCGCACGGTGACCTGCTTCGCGAGGAGGCCCAACGCTGCATCGACTCGGTTCTCTACACCTTCGGAACCGCGCAGACGATTAACACGGGCCGCTGGTTTCGACATGATCTCGACAGCGCCTACGCAAGGCTTGAGCCCCACATTCCAGACCGACACAAGACTGAAACACGCGCCTTGGCCACTAGTCTTGGTCTCACGCCAAGACTGGTGGAATCGCTGAATGTGTTCCCCGAACTGTTTCACTGCTCGGGCTTTGCGGTATTCGGCAAAGCGACCACGGATGGAACGCTCTATCACGGCCGTGTTCTGGACTATATGACGACCATCGGTTTACAAGATGCTGCGACAACCTTCATCGTTGCGCCCCAGGGTCAGCATTCTTTTGCCAACGTCGGATACGCTGGATTCGTCGGCAGCGTGAGTGGTATGAATTCGCGTTCAATTTCCCTGGGTGAAATGGGCGGCAAAGGGGAAGGCCAATGGGACGGTGTTCCGATGGCAACCCTTATGCGTCGAGCCCTCGAAGAATGCTCCACGCTGGACGAAGTGAAAGAGCTTTGGTCAAACAGCCCACGAACGTGCGAATACTACTACGTATTTGCCGATGGAAAGACCAATCGTGCCGTCGGTGTCGCGGCTACGCCTGAGAGCATCGAATTTGTAGAGCCCGGACAGGCTCACGAATTACTCGGCGAAGGGATTGAAGATGCCGTTGTGCTCTCGGCCGGATCACGCCTCGAGACTCTCCGTGAGCGTGTGTTGCAACGACATGGCAAAATCGACGAAAACGTCGCGCAGTGGTTGATGAGTCGTCCGGTAGCGATGGAGTCTAACCTGCACAATGTCTTGTTCGTCCCCGCGAAAGGACTGCTGTTCGTGGCCAATGCGAGTCACGACCAACCGGCGGCGGAACGTCCCTACATGAAACTGGACCTGAACGCACTACTTCAACAGTTGCCAGTCAGCGCGCCAGCTACTCCTGTCGCCGCGCTCAACGATTAGATTTCGACCTGCAGAACGTCGGACGATGGAATACAGATTCGCAAATGCACTCACAGCGTTCAAAGCAAGCTCGGTCGCAAGAATGCCTCGAACAATGCAGTAGTGGGAGCCCAACGTCAGGTCCATACTTTCGCCGTCGGTGTCTCCACAAGCCTCGCACGTTTGTCGGCTTGCATTTGCATCCGAGACAGACGGTATAGTGAAGCGAAGCGGACCGAATGTGGCCGTTAAAACGTCGATGATCGTGGCTGAACACATGTCACCGCTACGATCTTAGATATCGCTACCGATTCAATTCGAGAGAACGGTACCACTCGCACATGGAGTTAGAGAGATGCCGCGAATCGCATGCCGCGTTGCACCGATGATCGTTTTGATAGGCGTTCTGACCTCGCCTTTCGCACCGGAGGCCAACTCCATGTCACCACCTCCGACGAATCTCAAATCAGACGAGGTCATTATCTTCTTTCCTACGTATGGTCGATTTGATTCCGAGCAAAACCAGTGGGTCGCGTACGTCCATGGAAATGTTCACGAGCCCGAAATGAGTTCAACGAAGCGGTCGGCATTGATCGCAACGCTGAAGTCCGCGGCGAACGCAAGCGTGGGAATCGAAGACGAGAGGTTTGTCGAGGAACGACTCCGACCGTTTGTTGTCGACAACGAAAGAAACAAATCGGTCACGATTCGAGTGAACGGAACCGAATGTGATGCTGGAACGTCCGGAACAAATGGCCATTTTTCTAATCAGATCGCCTTGAATAGCGAAGTTGCTGCCCGCTCGTCTTCCGGAAAATCCGCGACGCTGGACTACTCAGCTGTCCTGCCGGACGATGACACTCGTTTGTTTTCGGGGCAAATTCATCTGATTCCTCCGAACGGTCTTTCGGTGATCTCCGACATCGATGACACCATCAAGTTGTCGCAAGTTACCGACAAATCGGAACTGATTCGAAACACGTTCTTCCGTGAGTTTCGTGACGTTGCTGGGATGTCCGACATCTACGCCAGCATGGCCGAACGCGGTGTCGCTTTTCATTATGTCTC
>JBPCVD010000014.1:0-2591 GCA_051010815.1 Rubripirellula sp. | reverse complement strand
AGAAGAGACTTCCCATCCTTCCAGAAGCTGAGTTGCCGAATCGGGGTCTAACTCAATGTTGCCTGTCGGCTGAAGTGGAAGCAGATTCGCTAGGGAAGTCTTTGAAACTGAGTCGGATGCGATCGCTCCATTGACAATCAATTGCCCTCCAAATCGCACCCAATCCGCCATCGCTGTTTGCTGCTGTGGCGTCAGCGCGTCAGGGGACAAGTCATCCCAAAACACAACTGCCGTGCTGGTCCAATCGAGCATAGTTTCCGACAAAGGCAACAAATCCTTCGTGGGAGGAAACACAATTCGGTAGTTCGCGTTCTGCTCTTTGAACGCGTACTCGTCACGAAACGGTCGAACCCAATCGGAGACTTGAAACTTAGCGAAACGCTCTGGTCGCTCAGTCAAGACAACGAAAAAGTACTCCTCGCTGGACAGCACCGAGAACGGCGTGCGACCGGTGTCGAAGAAAATCGTCCGCCCCCTCGAAACGAAACGACTACTGAGGAAGCTTCGTTGCCGGTCACCAACGCCTGGCGAGGGTGCAAGAATCCGATAGTCGAACCTGCGCATCTGCCCTTTAGGCAGAACAATTGGACGAAGCGTCGGCAACTCTCCGTTAACACCTTCCTGTTCGCCAGTCTGAAAGTTCGCCCCGGAAGCTGACGCTTCACTCAACAACTCGCCGCGAGTATCTACCTTGTTGCTCTTGAGCGATTGAGAGGCTCCCAGCCAATGCCCTGGTTTGATGCCTCCACCAGCAGGATTCAGATCGGACGGAAACGCCTGAGGTTGGCCAGGCGTAAAGTCCTCCAGTGGTGCCTGATTCTCTTCCTCGGGATCCGCACCCGGATCCCGACGACAGCCTTCGCACCCAATCACAAGTGGTAAGCAAAGAAGCGCGAGCAGGAAAGAAACGCGCGGCATTAACTCACGTGATCAGAAGCGTATGGAAGCACAGGTAATGGCGTTCGGTAGGTTGACCGAAGCAGGACAAGTCTAACCGAAGTACGAGGCGGAGGGGTTACCAGCCCATCACCATGTTCGATTCGATCGCTTTTCGAGCGTGCTCCAAATCGCTTCCTGTTTCCATACGATAAAGCCGAATCGCGTTCACCTTGTCGCCTGCCGAGCGACTCAAACACTCCCGCGCGACCGCACACGGATCAAGCGTCGTATTGGTCAGACCCAGGGCACCCTTGCTAATGACCCACGTATCTCGCGGACGCTTCGTTAAACGGGCGACTTCATCACTTGGGTAAGCATCCGCGACGACATTCTTGGCTGCGTCTTCATCATCGGCCCAAGTGATGATGATGTGTGAATCTGTCTCAATTTCAAACAATGGCATCGTCCAACTCCTTCAGCAGTGTTGGCAGGGAGAAGCATGCGGCAAAAACACCGCCGAACCATGATACCGCTGCCAACTGCCCGTGCAAATTTTTTCGCATCAGGGGAAGGGCCAAACCCAATGATCTGCGGGTTACCAGGGCCGCGAAGCTAGCTGTCGAAGAAGTGATGACCGCGAGACGCGCGGTAAAAAGAGAGCGTTCGCCATTCAGAATGATCGCAGTTGGTTTTCAGCTCGAGCGAATCAGGCGATCACGAATCGACTAGCGGTTGATTCCCGTACCTTTGAGGCAAAGGAACCCGAACGCCACCGTACAAGCGGATACCACGCCCCACTGGGTCGTGTTCATCGTATTGAAGTATCGCACCAGTTCCGCCCAGG
The DNA here is from genome assembly GCA_051010815.1 of Rubripirellula sp. Classification (GTDB taxonomy): domain Bacteria; phylum Planctomycetota; class Planctomycetia; order Pirellulales; family Pirellulaceae; genus Rubripirellula. Next base: position 868 of record JBPCVD010000014.1, on the reverse strand, counting down.
CATCGAAAAACCAAGTGGTGATCGAGAAGTTGGAAATCATTAGGTCGATCATGGAAAACCCTGTGTTTGAAAAGGTGTCCTTCGTGGTGCCAGCCCAGCGATCCAGGCGAAAACTGGACGTAGCAGTCACAGCGTCTTCCAACGCCACAAATGCAGTCGACTGAGCTGTGACGTTGCCCACGCCGTGGGCCGATCGCCACTGGCGGGCAACCCATCTGGAAAAAATTAGGTCAACAATTCGGGTTCACCCTGGTCGAGAGGGGACGAATCGCCCGGTTCAGGCCATTTTGCTGCCCCCGAAATCGCTTCAATCGCTACAGACCCCACGAGCGTGCCGGGTGTCGAATCTGCTTTCATAGAGTCGGGATTCGATGGACTTGCGAGTCTCCGGCCGGCCGATATAATTCGCCATCCAGCAAGCCAAGGCGCGGTAGCTCAATTGGTTAGAGCCCCGGACTGTCGATCCGGAGGTTGCGGGTTCGAGTCCCGTCCGCGTCGCTTTGCTCCTCTAGTGCAGCGGTTACGCCACGCTCGGCGTCACCAGATTCCCTTGGATCGCGACCCATTGAGTTCGCATTCTTGACATTCGGTATCAAGAAACCACCTCCGAGGTCGATTTCCATCCCAGGTCCTGGGCTGATCCGCACCTTTCCGGATATCGCGTTACCTTTCCGGATATCGCGTTTCCGGTCAGGCAATTCTCACGTTCTTCCGCAAGATCTTCTATCTGGCCTCCAGCTGCATTCAGCTATTCGAATTCAAGCTGGTTTCTCGAGCTCAAATGATTCGCAGGGACACCTGACGATGTGGCGGGTGAGTGTGCGGCTCCCTGCATTCTGCCGCCCGTCAGTTTCGGCATCCCCTGTAC
>JBPCVD010000013.1:0-8355 GCA_051010815.1 Rubripirellula sp. | reverse complement strand
AGAAACAGATGACCCCCGCCTTTGATCCATTGCTCGATTGCTTCACGACGCTTGCGATCGAGCGACTTCAGTAGATCAGCGCCGCTTGCGTTGATCATCATCATGTCAACGCCTTCGTAGCCGAGTACCGCATCGGGTAGGCCGGAGGCGCTCTTTGGAATCGAGACGGCGATCAGTGCGTCTCGATTGAGGAGTTTGTTGGCACCCACTTGCTCGACTGACAACGGATCGCCAAGCACGACGATCCAAGGCATCTGCAGCGGAATCATCGCGGGGCCCCGCGAGGGCGAAGCCTCCGCCGGGAATCGCGACGTTTCAATGGTGCCGCTCTGGCCGCTAAGAATCAGTGGCGCCGCTTCGCTGCCAGGGATGACGTAACCCCAGTTTGTTTCCCCGATGTCTCGCGACTGCTGGTATTGAACTTGAACTCCGTCACCGTCGCGCGTCTCGATCGTCTGCACCGAATCCGATCCGGTGTAACGGACTCCGGTCCAGCAACCGACACGGTAATGTCCTTCGATTCCAACGATCGAAGTTGGGTCGGCGGCCAGAATCAGTCCGCCGCTCATCCAGAGCATCAGCGTGGCAAGACATCGCAGGGCGTGTGGGCGGGAATCGGACATGCGATGGGTGTCAGTCAGCGTCGTAGGTCGAAGTCTTACGTTGGAGGCGTGAGGCCGCGTGCTCGTTTAGGGCTTTTCTGAATTCGGGCAGGCACAGACCAGACGGTGGCACCCGGGGCAGCCTTGCCCGTACTTCGCCTGCAACGCAGCATTCAGGTCGATGTCGGCGACATTCGCGATCGTTGCCAGCCAAGCGATCACGTCTGCGAATTCCTCTGCCAAGTTTTGGCGATCGTCGCCGCGAAGGGCAGAGGCGAGCTCGCCAACCTCTTCCATCAGCCACATGAATGTGCCGTCGACACCGCGAGCAACATCCTTCTCGAAGTACATTTTCCGGATGTGACGTTGCAGGTCGGCGATCGAGAGTTCGTCAGCAGATTCCGGGGGCGACGTCATGCGTTTGGCAGCGATATGCGGGTTTCAGGTGGATCTGTAGCGATAAGACGAGGATTGCATGCCGAATTGCGGCGATCCGTCCCTCCGCAGCAAGATATCCGGCTGCACGACCACACGGTAGTCAACTACAGTGTTCGCAACACTTTGGTTCCGCTCTTCTTCTCCCATCCCAGGCAAATTTCTTGGCTGAATTGCCCCGATCCGCGAATTCGTCGGGGGACGAGGGCCCTCCAGATCAGCCACCGCCGAATCGGGTGGCTGGGGCGGACGAGGCTGAAAGCAACCAAGATGGCGTGGCTGCGAACGAGCAAGTCAACGATCACATCGGCTCGGACTTGGCCGAGGAAGCAGGGGACAAACAAGACAGTCCCAGTCCTAGTCCCTCGGCCCCGTCCGACAACTCGGGAAATGCCGCCAAGGTGGATTTCCACCGGTACCCCTTCTACTCGCCCCGCTTCTGGCACGGCATGCGTCCAGCCGCATGGTGGCGACTACTGAAGCTGGGACGGTTTCGAGTGCATCCAACGCGATGGCCGATGGCGGTCGGCGTGTCGTTGGCGACTCCCTTCAATACGGCCCTGGCGGTCACACAGCAGATTCTGTTTCGACGAAAACTGGCGGAGTCGGAGCTCCACGGTCCTCCCGTGTTCATTGTTGGACATTGGCGTAGTGGCACCACTCTGTTGCATGAGCTGATGGTTCGCGACGAACGACTCAGTAGTCCGTCGACCTTCCAATGTTTCGCTCCCAGCCACTTTCATGTCTCGGAATGGTTCTTTCGCCGTTTCGCCTCGTGGTTGCTGCCTGGCAAGCGTCCCATGGACAACATGGCGGCCGGTTGGGATCGCCCTCAAGAGGATGAATTCGCTCTGATGAACCTCGGGAATCCGTCCCCCTATCGACGCATCGCGTTTCCGAACGAGTCGCCAGCCGACACAGATTATCTGGACTTCTCGGGAGTATCAGAATCGAGAATTCAAGATTGGTTGAAGAGTTTGCGTTCTTTCTTGTTGTCGGTGAGCGCCGCGACGGGACGTCCGCTGATCATCAAGAGTCCAACTCACACCGGCCGCATCGCTCGGCTCGCTCGAGAGTTTCCTGATGCAAAGTTCATTCACATCACGCGTGATCCGAGGGCTCTATTCCCCTCGACCTGCCGGCTTTGGCGCAGTTTGGATGACGTCCAAGCTCTTCAGAAACCCAATCATGATCAGGTAGAAGCGTACGTTATCGACTGTTTCGAAAGAATGTACGCCGCGTTCCACCAGCAACGCGATCAGATCGATGACAGTCGGCTGATCGACATTCGCTATGAAGACCTGACGGCTGACCCTGTGGGGACACTTCGCAACGTCTACGAGACGCTTCGATTGAGCGACTTCGATTCGGTCCAGCCGACGATTCAAGCGTGGGTTGAATCAGAGCACCGAGGGTACACGCGTAATCAGCACCAACTCCCACCTGACAAAGAGGCTCTGATCAGCGATGCTTGGAAGGACTACTTTGACCGTTACGGATACTAGGTAAACCAGCCATGAATTGCTCAGTCGGTGGACGCTTCTTAATTGCCGCGATCCTTGCGTTTGTCAGTCTGTCAGGATGTCGCAAGCCGGTCTCGGAAACCGACGCGAGTCCGGCGGATGCGCCGCCTGCAAGTGAAGGTGCCAAAGAATCAGCGTCAGTTCCCGTTCAGCCGCAGGCGTTCGAGGTTGGGGCGGAAGAACTTCTGGCGGCGCGACTCCCAGAGTCCGAAGCCTCCGAGGGCTGGATTCGATTGTTTGATGGGCACACGTTGTTCGGGTGGGAGATCGCCGGTCAGGCGAACTGGCGTGTAGAGGATCAGACCATCGTGGTGGATGACGGAGATGCCTGCCTGCTTTGCACGTCGGTGCCCTGGAAAAACTACGAATTGGTCTTGGAATTCAATGCGGATGAAGGAACCAACAGCGGTGTCTTCTTGCGAACGCCGCTCGACCCCCTCGATCCCGCGCTCGATTGCTACGAGGTGAACATCGCGCCTGTCGACAATCCATTCCCAACCGGTGGTGTGGTCAAGCGAAAGAAGGCGAGCGAGATTCAGGAGTCGCCGGGAACTTGGCAGACGATGCGAATGGTGTTGGACGGAAGGGATCTAAAAGTCTCGGTCGATGGAAAAGAGCTTTGTTCGTTTGAAGATCCGCTGGACTTGCCCGCAGGCCGGATTGGCCTGCAGCACAATAGCGGCAAAATTGCCTTCCGCAATATTCGCTTGCGTCCGCTTGGGCTCGAGACCCTGCTCGACGCGGACCTGACGCAATGGACCAAGTATCCGGAGATGCCGGGTGAATTCTCGGTGACCGATGAAGGTTGGCTGCACGTCCAAGGTGGTCGGACGCAATTGGAGTCGAAGCAGTCGTACGGTGATTTCGTGCTGCTAGCCGAATATAAGATGCCGGATGCCGCGATGAACTCGGGTATCTTCTTTCGATGCATCCCCGGTGACGAGATGATGGGTTACGAATGTCAGCTCAGCAATGAAATGAAGGATGGGAATCCACTTGCACCTGCAGATTGTGGCACCGGCGGGATCTTCCGTCGGCAGGATGCAAGAATCGTTGCTGGAGAAGCAGAGCAATGGGCGACCGTTTTGTTGGTCGCCGACGGCCCGAAGATCGCCTCGTGGGTCAATGGAGTCCAGGTAAGCGATTGGTGGGATGATCGCGAACCTCATGAGAATCCTCGTAAGGGACTGCGTGTCGAGCCAGGGACTTTCATGATTCACGGGCATGATCCCGGGACCGATGCCTACTTGAAGCAAATTCAAGTCGCTTCCGCGATGACGTCACAGCCGCGGGACTCCGAGCCTGACACTGACGACAAGGGAACATCGACGGATTCCGATGGGCCGGTAACTGAGACATCCGATACCTCTGCATCCGAGCAGTCGTCCGACAGTGACACCAAGAGTGGCGAGTGATCTGCTCCACCCGTGCTGGGACGCATCGATTGCAAGTCGCGGTGCGGATGATCGCAGTACGAAGGTGATCGCGGTTAGTCGTCCGCCCCACTGGCGTCCTTGATCACGAAACGCGCGCGCAATCGGCAAACCTCTCGCGCCAAATCCGCCATCTCGACACTCCGAAGCACCTGATCAAAGTCCTTGTAGGCTTCGGGCGCTTCGTCTTTAGGATAGCGACGGCAATTCGTCAAGATATCGGCGGCATCAAAGGACTCATCAACCTTTTGTTGGTCGAGTTCTCGGATCGCGCGTCGCCGACCGAGCACTCGCCCCGCGCCATGGTTGACGCTGTAACAACTTGCTTCGGCTCCTGGCAGCGCCACCATCACACTGGATCCCGCTTGCGGATTGCCTGGAAGCAGAATCGGATGCCCGCTCTCTTCAAATGGCGTGTCTTGCAATCCGGGATGCCCGGCAGGGAACGCACGCGTAGCGCCCTTTCGGTGCACCCAGGTCGAACGGTTATCGACGATCTCTTTTCGAGCAATGTTGTGACTGATGAAATAGACGAGGTCGCCTTGCGTTCCCGGAATCACCTCTTGAAACGCCTCGAGCACGAGTGCGTTGATCAGCAGATGGTTGACTGTCGCAAAGTTGGATCCCATCGCCATGTCATCGAGATAGTCGTTGGCCTCATCGGAGCCGAGCGGAGCGTAAACCAATTGCTTGTCACCTCCGGGATAGGGAATCCCCCAGGCGTTGAACTTCTCCTCCAAAGCCCGAAATTGACCGCTGGCGAGACGGTGCCCCACGCCACGCGAACCGCAGTGAGATAGGAACGCCACATTCCGATCACGCAGCCCAAAAACTGCGGCCGTTGATTGTGACTGCTCATCCTCATTCACTTCGACAATCTCGCATTCGCCAAAGTGATTGCCGCCGCCGTAGGATCCGAGCTGCTGCACCTTCTCGCGAAAACCAGAGAATCGCTTGGTGTTTCGAAGTTCGGTCAACCGGCGCTGAAGCGCGTCAGCGGTATCATCATGTCCGAGATGAGAGGCATCCTCGCAACGCCGTGACCAATGCGTGGGAACGCCGATCGACCGCAGGACCTGTTCGGAAGCACCGTGCGTCATGGCTGCGATACCGCAATCTACGTCGACGCGACGTCCGTCGGGAACGTGGCGACTCCCCTTCCCTGCCCCGGTCGGGATTCGACGACTGATGGCATGAATGAGCTCGCGTCGCGTCCTCTTGTCGCTAACAGCATCCTCCGGAAGGTTGGTTTGCAGCAAGCTCATGGAACACTTGATGTCGAAGCCAACCGGACCCGGATAGATGTGTGTCGGTGAAGCGAGTACGCAGCCGATCGGTGCCCCGTATCCACAGTGTGCGTCAGGATTCAGAACGACATCCGTGACTCCCGGCGCGCAGCGAGAGTTGATGGCTTGCTGAATGCACAGATCGTCAAAGGTGCCTCGGATGGCTTCATTGCCAAAGACTTTGACCGGTGAATGATGATCGCCTGCTGGCAAAATCGCCGTGGCATCACCGGTGGGAATGATTCGATTCATGAGGAACTCTGTCTGCGTCAACTTCACGCGCTATCCCGCTTGCAGCGCATTGCACGATTGAAAGAGGTCGGTTGCGTGACGGAGGTTCACGGACGAAATCTGAAGGGGTTCAGACGACGACTAGGACCGTGATGGTGCTAGCAACCATTCCAAGTCCTGCCGCGAAGAGAGCCAACGGCAACTGTGTTGTCACGTGATCCATCAGATCACAGCCGGTGAACATGGACGAGAGGATGGTCGTGTCTGAGATCGGCGAACACTGATCCCCAAAAACTGCACCTCCCAGCACTGCTCCAAAGCAAATGGACAAATATGTGGGATCTTCGTGGACCGCCCAGGCCAGTGGCATCGCGATTGGGAACACCACTGCGTAAGTCCCAAAACTGGTGCCACACGAGAACGCGATGATCATGCAGAGCAGGGTGAGCAACGCCGGCAGAATCAGCATCGGAATGTTGTCGCCCACGAGAGCGACAAGGTAGTCGGCGGTGTGGAGCTCCTTGGCCACAAAACCAATCGTGACTGCCAACCCTAAAATGATGGCACCGATCGTCATCGTCTTACAGCCGTCCACGAACCCGTTGAGGATGTCGTTGATTCGCATTCCGCGAATCGCGGCCAGGATCATTGCGGATAAAACGCAGGCCATGAACGCTTCGTTGATACTGCTGATACCCATCGTCACGTAGGGGACGATCGCGAGCGTCAACAACACACCGATCGGAACGAAGAAGTCGAGCAAACTGGGGGTGTACCCTTCTGCTCGGTTGTTGGCGGGATCAAGATCGGCGCTGTGGGTTGGTAGCAGCGGCGTCGAACCGTCGGCATCGAGCTTGCCAGTCTCTCTAGCGCGGCGACGGGCCGCCGACATTTTGCGTCCCAGCCACGGCCAAACTGATAACGCGGTCAGAAGCGTCATAATAACCGCGAAGATTCCGTAGTAGTTGTATCGAATGCTTGAGAAGAAAAATGTGATTCCGGCATGCTCGTCCGGCAGCACAGCCGGAACCGTGCCGACGATCAGCGCGGCGACATAGGCGGGCCAGGCATTGAACGGCAGAATGGTTGCGACGGGTGAGGCGGTCGAGTCGACGATGTACGAGAGCTCTTCGTGGGAAACGCGATGCTTGTCCGAAACAGGCCTCACCGATGTGCCAGCCAAGACCGTGCTGACGGTACCGCCCTGATGAAAAATGCATCCGATGACCCAGGCCAAGAATAATGAGGATCGTGGGCCCTTCGCGATCTTTCCACCAATGACTTCCGCGAAGTGAATCGCGCCCCCAGTCTTTTCCCAGATGCCCATCAGCCCGCCCAAGCACCAAAGATAGATCAGCAAAATTTGCGCGTAGCCCTTCGTGCCCAATGCGGGAATGAAGAAGTTGGCGACGAAGTTGGCATCCCGGATGTCTCCCGTCGATATCCACATGACTAGCCCTCCAGCTACGACACCGAGAAAGAGGGACAGCAGGACTTGTCGTGTCAAGAACGCCAGTCCGATGGCGGTCATTGCAGGAATCAGGGACAAGAAACTCGGTTCATCCATTCGATCAACTCAGGCACGCGCTGTTGAATATCAATCCGTCTGCACAGATCTTAGTGGATCGCGCGATGCGGTAGTTGTCGTAGCAGTGATCGCTGATTCGGACGCCCGAATTGTGGTGATCGTTCTTCGAACTTGGGTATCGGCTCAGAAATGCAGTTCGAAAATTCATTCGAACGCGCTTGGACAATGAGATTGCCTTCGGCCAACGGATGTTCGAGACAAGACGTCACGACCCACCGTTTGTAAACACCTGCCGTCTGAGGTCCGAGTTCGCGGCTCGATTCCTCTAAGAGGATTTCAGTTCGGCCGCGAACGCACGAAGTGGCTTCGGTAGCGGGAACTGCACTGATTCCTCGCGGATGGTCGCCGATTCAACGGTGGCGTCAAAATGTTCGACAAGCCAATCGATGGTTTCCTGAACGACGGACTCCGGAGCGCTGGCACCCGCCGTGATCAACACGGATGCTGCCGACTCAAAATCCTCAGCCTTCAAGTCTTGAGGACCGTCCACGAGGAAGGCCGGTTTGCCGTTGTCCGCACCAAGTTCACGCAATCGCTGACTGTTACTGCTGTTCTGACTGCCTAGCACGACAATGATGTCGGCTCGTTCGCTCAGCAGTCGAACCGCTTCCTGGCGATTCTGCGTAGCGTAACAAATGTCATCTTTCGGCGGACTCTCGATGTTAGGAAACCGCTCTTTGATCTTTTCGATGATGCGGTTTGCATCGTCGACGCTCAGCGTGGTTTGCGTCAGGTACGCGAGTTTTGTTTCGTCGGTGACATCAATGCTGGCGACGCTCTGCTCGTCTTCCACGAGCACGATAGACTCGGGTGCCTCGCCCATGGTGCCAATGACTTCATCATGACCTTCATGACCGATCAGCAAGATGGTGTAACCGAGTTTGGCATACTTGATGGCTTCCAGATGTACCTTGGTGACCAGCGGACAGGTCGCGTCCAATGCATGCAGATTCCGCGTTTTGGCCGCCGCGCGGATTTCTGGCGAAACGCCATGTGCCGAGAATAGCAGCACACCCTCTTCGGGGACCTCCTCAATGTCGTCGACGAAAACGGCACCCTTCGCCCGAAAGCGATTCACGACATACTGGTTGTGTACGATTTCATGGTACACGTAGACCGGTGGACCAAATTTTTGTAGCGTCAAATCGAGTGAATCGATCGCCATGTTCACACCGGCGCAGAAACCTCGCGGAGCCGCCAAAATGATCTTCATTCCTAATCCACAGACTGGGTGTCGTTTTTGAGTCATCCCCGGGA
>JBPCVD010000012.1:0-9326 GCA_051010815.1 Rubripirellula sp. | reverse complement strand
CCCAAGCGCTGTCGGCAATTCCGTTCTGCGCCGGCGACTTGATTCTGACGACACGGAATGATTATGCCTCGAATCAGATTCAATTCCTGGCGTTAGAGAAGCGTCTAGGGATTCGGGTTTCCCATGCACCGGAATGCGCCTCGGGTGGTGTCGATGTTTGCGCCATGCAGGATCTGATCCTGCGGGAACAACCCAGGCTGGTCGCAGTAACGCACGTCCCAACGAATTCAGGGCTTGTGCAAGATGTCGCCGCAATCGGACGAGTTTGTCGGGAGACAGAGTCGCTGTACCTTGTCGATGCCTGTCAGTCAGTGGGTCAAATGCCGCTCAACGTGGAGGAGATTGGTTGCGACTTCCTCACGGCCAGTTCCCGGAAATTCTTGCGTGGTCCGCGAGGCTCCGGGTTTCTTTACGTTGCGGATCGCGTTCTGGAACAGGGACTGGAGCCTCTCTTTATCGACATGCGGGGTGCCGATTGGGTCGACTCGCAGACCTATCAAGCGATGGGCGATGCAAAGCGATTCGAGAATTGGGAATTCGCTTGGGCATTGGTGCTGGGAACGGGTGCGGCTGCTGAATACGCATTGGAAATTGGCCTGGAAAAGATACAAGCTCGTGTTTGGGCTTTGGCTTCGCAGCTACGCGAGGGCATGCGTGCGATTCCGCGTGTTCGAGTGCTTGATCGAGGCGAAACGCTTTGCGGAATCGTCTCGCTGGTAGCGGATGGCATTTCACCGCCGGAACTGGTGGCGGCCCTTGCCGCCCAGAGAATCACCGCGTCGGCGCAGATTCGCAAGTACGCAGTGCTCGACTACGATTCGAAAGGTGTCAGTGAGTCGCTTCGCATGGCACCCCACTACATCACGACGGAAGAAGAAGTTGATCGTGCCGTGGAGGCGGTACGGAAGATTGTCGCTTGAACGACATTACTCTTCCCATTCGACGTTTTCCTTTTCACCTCCGGCGAAGCTCATGATGCGAAAATTAGCTGAGCCAGTTACAGCGGCGCCTTCGTCGATCGACGCTTCGTCAAGATTTGCTGTTCCGTCGACGAGTTTGATCGCAGACGGATTGGCAGACATCATGGCCATGAAAGTGATCATGCTTCCTTCAATGAAGAGCCCCGTGCATGGGACGGGTCGTCCCGACGTTTTGAAATCCGCCGGGCTGAAGGCAAGTGAAAATGACAGCGGCGTGGCATCGGCTTCGCGAACGGCCGAGAGTGTAAGAGTCGGTGCGTCGCTCTTCTTCTTTCCAAAATTTGCCGATTTGTACGCGGCAGCAGCACGCATGTTTCGCAAAGGGACCGGTTTGCCATCGACCACGAGTTGAATTTCGGCATCGCCTTGGAATCCACTTTGAAAGAAGCGAGGTTTCGACCATTGGGTTTCGAAGTTCGCGGTTACCTTGCCGAGGACCCGTGTGAATCCGGGACGTCGAGGACCCGTGCGAAGGGGGATCGGAAACCGCTGAAGTTCGTCCTCGATGACTTTCCGGCGATTCCGAACGAATGCGTGAACGCCATCAACAGCTTTCGAAAAAGCATTTGCGTCAAGCGTTTCGTCTGCCAGCAAGGCACGCACTCGTTCGATTTCATCGGCAATCTCTTCTTCGTCCCATGGACCGTCGAGTAAGTGCCGAAGGGTAGCAAGGTACTCATTCCTCGTTTCACGCTTCCGATAAAGGCGGTTTGCGATTGTTGCGTTGGAATGGAAAGATCGATGAGCGATCTTCTCAATGATGGGCGGCACGAAGTCAGTGAATGCGGAATCGGTACCCCAAGGAAGAAAGTAGAACTTCGAGTCCGACGGATTGCGGTACAGATAGAAATTGTTTTGATTGTGCGTGTAACCATCCCAGAATCCAATCAAGCTCTCGACGGCCCAAAAGCGAAGGAACGATTCCGTGTCGATGAGCGTATCGAGTCGGTCGATGTCCAAGGGGTTCGCCGCGAGTAGAGATGCGATTTGCTGAAGTTGGTCGCGATCACCCTTCTTCGTCTTCATTTCGAATCGGTCGACCGTTCCTGGAATGAAATCGGTGACCGTCCCCTCGAACAAGAGTCCGCTTCCCTCCCCAAAAGCTCGGTTCAGCATCGGCGGTTTGATGGCTTCGACGTTGGAATAGATTCCTAACTTCTTTCCGTTGACGGTAACTTTTGCGAAGTTGCAAAGAGAACAGGGAACGCCAGCGCGTCGAAACATCTCATAAGACAGATATTGGCTTAGCCGCGATGGGTCTTGTTTGTTGTTGTTGAGGGTCAAGCGATCGAGATCGCCAAAGGGTGCTTGGTCCTGAAATTCGTCGAAGCGAATCTTGAGGGAGGGGCGATCGTTATCGAGCGAACCGAGAAACCCCTTTTTTCGAATTCCTACATTCTCAATCAATCGTCCGTCAATCGTCACATCTGCAGCGACGTACTCGAACGGCGATCCCGATGAATTGTCTTCCGCCAAAGATGCCATCAACGACCGAGTCTGGTGACGCAATCTGTCCCAATCCGCAGGGTCGACTTGAATACGGACATCCAGCAGGTGGTCGGGGGCATAGATGTCGTCCCGGGTCGAAGACGGCTCGTTCGGAGTTTGAGCAAATACTGGGACCTGAGCGAATGAAGTCGCGAGAGAGATCGCCGCGACGGCTGCGATCAGCAAGAAGCGTTGGGCCATTCGTTTGTTGGGGATTTGGGGCGAATAGGTGTGGCAATCAATCATTTTCGGGAGAGATCGATCCGAAAGATTGGCAGACAATCCGGCGGACTCGTGTGAAGGGAACTGTTGTCCAAGTCTAGGGAACGCCGCGATTATGGATAAGAAGTAGCGACGAACGGATACAAACGCGGACCACCACGATGAAGCAATTGTGGCAACGTCGTTCTTGCATTCACAATGGAAAAGCCGGTCTGCTAAACTAAGGGTCCCCATTCGGTGGGTTTGGACGCCATCCAGACAAGGTTCCAGCCCACTGAGCGATACGTTCCTTCCTCCGGACCCGATTCTGGTCTGCCATGCGAATCCTTTCCGCGCTGCTTGCTGTTGTGATGTTCATTGGAGTCATCCGAGCAGCGGATGATCGTGAACTGGAAGCCTTCTTTGAGAAGAAGATACGTCCGGTTCTTGTGGCCGAATGTTATGAGTGCCATTCGGCATCCTCGAAAGATCCGCAAGGTGGGTTGCTGCTTGACACAAGGGAGGGCATTCGTCGTGGTGGCGACAATGGTCATGCTGTCGTTCCGGGTGAACTCGGTGACAGTTTGATTTTAGACGCGCTGCGTCATGAGTCATTGGAGATGCCGCCCGAGAAGAAACTCTCCGAGGACGTGATCAAAGATTTCGCGAAGTGGATTCGAATGGGCGCGTTCGATCCGCGAGAGGGAAAGAGTGCGCTGATTCGTCGCGAGATCGATTTGGACGAGGCGCGTGAGTTTTGGTCCTTTCGGCCAATCGAAGACCCCACGTTGCCCGCTACCAAGAACACAAGCTGGGCGAAAACCGAGATTGACAGTTTTGTCTTGGCGCGACTGGAGAAAAAAGGATTGCGACCAGTCAAGGATGCGGACTCAGCCACGCTGGTACGAAGAATCTATTTTGACCTCGTCGGATTGCCACCCACACCGCGGCAAGTGAAATCGTTCGAGCAGGCGATGAAGGCTGATCCTGATGCGGCCATTGGCAACTTGGTCGATGAGTTGCTGGCGAGCCGGCATTTTGGAGAACGCTGGGGGCGGCACTGGCTCGACGTGGTGCGCTACGCGGAGTCGACCGGAATGGAACGCAACGGAACGTTCACTCGGGCGTGGCGATATCGCGATTATGTGATTGAATCGTTGAACCAGGACACGCCCTTTGATCAGTTCATTCGGGAACAAGTGTCGGGGGACCTCTTGCCATTCGAATCGAATCAGCAACGTGACCGCCAGTTGATCGCGACCGGGATGTTGGCGATCGGACCGAAGTCACTGAACGAAACGAAGAAAGAGAAATTCAAGATGGACGTCGTTGACGAGCAAATTGACGTCGTCACACGTTCGTTCCTGGGAGTCACTGCAAGTTGCGCTCGCTGCCATGACCACAAATTCGATCCGATCCCGCAAAGCGAGTACTACGCGTTAGCCGGCATCTTTACGAGCACCGATACGCATTACGGGACTGCCAAGACGAACGGAAATCGGAACCCCGGCAAGTTGCTTGCGATCAAGGGCGATCAAGTCGAGGCGGCAGTCGTCAGTGGTGGTGCGAAAGGTGCGAGCGAGGAAAAGAAGTATCGAAATCAATTGAAGAGTCTGCAGCGGAAGATGGCGTCCCTGAAGTCGCAGCTCGCGCGGGCAAAGAACGACGGTGCGCGACGGACGCTACGCAAACGAATGGCAGACCTGACCGATGATATTCGTCGCGCCAACGGACGGCTTCGTCAAGCAACGCAACCGAAACAAGATCTCGGCGATGACGCGATGCTGGTCATGGCGGTCAGCGAGTCGGATCGAATTGCTGACACGAAACTGCGGATTCGAGGCGAACCGGATGAATACGGCCAGGAAGTGCCACGCGGTTTCTTGACGATCGGGTCCGACCGCGAGCATCCTGCGATCGAATCCAACGGAAGCGGTCGAGATGAACTGGCCGATTGGATTGCCCGATCGAACCATCCGCTGACCTCTCGCGTCGCTGTGAATCGCGTCTGGCAGCATCTGTTTGGGAATGGAATCGTTGGCACGGTGAACAATTTCGGCGCCAACGGTGATCGTCCCACTCATCCCTTGTTGCTTGATTATTTGGCGACACGTTTCGTTGAAGACGAGTGGTCATTGAAGTCTACGATTCGACGAATCATGATCAGCCGCGTCTATCGGCAGTCGAGCATGGACGATACGGACGGCTTGGCAGTCGACCCTGACAATGAGTTGCTTTGGCGAATGGACCAGCGCCGACTGGAGGCGGAGGCGATTCGCGATGCGATGTTGATGGTCAGCGGAGAACTCGAGTTCGAAGCGAGACAAGGGTCGCCGGTTGAGAAACTGGGCGAAGGCATCATCGGACGGAACCTGCGAACGAACGACCTGGCTCAAGATGATCGGCGTCGTAGCATCTACCTTCCCATTGTCCGCGGAGCCGTCCCAGAGATGCTGGCGTTGTTCGATTTCCCCGAGCCAAGCATCGTGGGCGGAATGCGAAACGTGACGACGGTGCCGACCCAGGCGCTGTACATGATGAATAGTCCGGGCGTGATCCAGTACTCCGAGCGATTGGCCAAGCGAGTTAGTAACGAGGCGCCGGCCATCGAGCAACGCATTGATTTGGCTTATCAGTTGGCATTTGCACGCAGCGCGGAGCCTGTAGAAATCGAACGGGCCGTTGGCTTTTTTGATGACACGGTTCGCAATTTGACGGAGGTCGAAAAACGAACGACCGACGAAAGCGAGTTGCTTGCGTTGACTGGGATTTGCCAGGCCCTGCTTGCATCCGCCGAATTTCGCTACGTCAATTAGTCCATAGGGCGTCTCTGATTTGTGATGAGACGTGCCAGAAACTCCTTCCAAATAGTCAGACAGCCTTCAAGGTAAGATGATGATCTCAAGACGAAACGCGTTGAGAACGACCGGTTGTGGGTTTGGATACTTGGCGTTCTCGGCATTGGCAACTCAGGCGGCAAATCGCGAGCATGCGAGTCCACTTGATGTCAAAGCGACACATTTTCCTGCTCGTGCGAAACGCGTTATTTTTCTATGCATGCGAGGCGGACCCTCGCACGTCGACACGTTTGATTACAAGCCGGAGTTGGCGAAGTATGACGGGAAGAACCCTGGGGAAGCGGCAAAGGGTTTGAACGTTCAGAAAGGACGCAAGCTGAAACAATCGAATTGGAAATTTCCCAAGCAAGGCCAGAGTGGGCTACCGATTTCAACGCTGTACCCAGAATTGTCGAAGCATGCAGATGATTTGTGTTTGTTGAACGGTTCGTACACCGACATTCCCAATCATCCACAGGCACTCGTGCAGTTGCACACGGGGAACTTTCAGTTCGTGCGACCTTCGATGGGAGCGTGGGTGCTGTATGGGCTTGGCACCGAGAGCCAGGACTTACCAGGCTTCATCACCATGAAGCCACCGGCGCGTTTGGGTGGAGCGCAAAACTATGGAAGTGCTTTCCTGCCGGCGGTGTATCAAGGCACAGCGATACAGGATGTCCGATCCTCGACGCCGATCGGCAATATCAGCAACAACAGTTTTCAAGGCGATTTGCAACGAAAACAGCTCGACTTGCTGCAGTCGATGAACCGGTCGATTGCGGATCGGAACCCGGCCAATACCGAGTTGGAAGGCGTCATCGAATCATATGAGCTCGGTTATCGCATGCAGTCGGCAGTTCCGCAGGTCATGGACCTTTCCGGTGAGACTGAAAAGACGATGAAGCAATACGGGATCGGCCAATCGAAGACTGATGAGTTTGGACGGCAGTGCCTGATGGCGCGGCGTTTCGCGGAGGCGGGTGTGCGTTTTATCGAATTGACCCATGAAGGATGGGACCAACACAACAATCTGAAGACTCGACTTTCGGCAAACTGCATGGCGACGGATCGACCGATCGCAGCGTTGATTCGTGACCTGAAACAACGTGACATGTTGGACGAAACCCTGATCATCTGGAGTGGTGAGTTCGGTCGCACGCCGGCAGTTCGTCGTGACGACGGGCGAGATCACAATGCCACGGGCTTTACCACCTGGATGTGCGGCGGCGGAGTGAAGGGCGGCATGCGGTACGGTGCAACCGATGACTTTGGCATCTCGGCGGTCGAGGACAAGATGCACGTGCATGACCTGCATGCAACGACCCTGCACTTACTCGGGCTCGACCATACCAAGCTGACGTATCGCTATGCCGGACGTGATTTTCGGCTGACTGACGTTTACGGTCGTGTCGCCGAGGAAATCATTGCGTGATCCGGTGAGTTCATGCGTGGTCGGTCCTGGCCTTGGGCTGTTCACCGAACCTTTTCGGTTGTCTCGCATCGTGGCGCTGCGGAACCATCGTGTCTCAATACGCGGAGTGGCCTCCTTTCCGCGGCGGCAGCGTCTGTTTCTCTGTCTTGAGTTAACTACTTTTTAACTTGGATTCTTTTCTATGCGTTTGTTCATTGAGCGTTCTTTTGTATCGAGAATGCTGATGGTTGGCGTGGCATCGGCATTGATGTCGACGTGTTTGGTTGCCGCCAAGCCGAATTTTGTGGTGATCTTCATTGATGACATGGGGTATGGCGACATCGCTCCCTTCGGATCTGATTTGAATCGCACGCCGCATTTGGATCGCATGGCCGAGGAGGGTATGAAGCTGACAAGCTTTTACGCAGCTCCGGTTTGTTCCGCCTCGCGAGCCCAGTTGCTCACGGGTAGTTACGCGCCGAGAGTTTCCGTCCCAGGTGTTTTCTTTCCTGCGGGAAAGCTGGGATTGAATCCCGAAGAGATGACAGTCGCTGACTATCTGAAAGAGTCTGGTTACGCGACGACGTGCATTGGTAAGTGGCACCTGGGGGATCAACCCGAGTTTCTGCCGACGCGTCATGGATTTGATCACTACTTTGGAATTCCGTATTCCAATGACATGCAACGCGTCGCTCGGTCGGATGGCCGCCGTGTGCTGCCGTTGTTGCGCGATGAGCGGGTCGCGGAGCTACTCGATGACGAGGCACAGCGAAGAGTCACACGCGAATACACGGAGGAAGCGGTGCGGTTCATCGAAGAACATCAAGACGAGCCGTTCTTTCTTTATCTACCGCATACCGCGATGCACATTCCGCTATTTCCACATGCGGAGTTCGTCGGGAAGTCCGAAAATGGTGTCTACGGTGACTGGGTTCGGGAGGTCGACTGGAGCGTTGGGCAGGTTCTCGAGGCTTTGCGGTCCCATGACCTGCAGGAGGAGACGCTGGTCTTGTTCACAAGTGACAACGGTCCTTGGGCTTCGAAAGGTAAGGCGGGCGGCGTTTCAGGACCACTGAGAGGGAGTAAGGGAGGGACGTTGGAAGGTGGCGTGCGTGAACCGACGATTGCTTGGTGGCCTGGAACGATTGAGCCCGCGAGTCACTCCGATGCGATCACAGGGACGACCGACATTCTTCCGACACTCGTGGCGCTTGCCGGCGGGGAATTACGTCCAACGATCAAGATTGATGGGGAAGACATCGGTCCATTATTGCGTGGGGAGTCAGCTGATTCGCCGCATGAGGCGTGGCACTATTTCCGCGGCACTCGCTTGGAAGCTGTCCGCAGCGGCCCATGGAAGTTAGCAATCCGCCCGCAAAGTTTGGGAATGGGGATCCGCGAGCAACCGGAGGACCTTCGGGGGCAGGGCGTTCGTCTCTACAACCTGGATGTGGAGATCGGTGAGCAAACGAATGTTGGCGACAAGCATCCCGAGGTGGTCGCCAGGTTGCAAAGACTGGCTGACGAGATGATCGCTGACATCGGTGATGGTTCTCCCGGTCCAGGCGTCCGGCCACCTGGCGTCGTCGACAATCCGGTCACCCTCTACCCGACAGTTCCGCGACCCGCGAGGAAAAAGAAGTAGCGGTTCTGTGACCATCGATTTGGATTCATCAAGCGGTAACTGAGGCCGGCGTACCGATCGATTTCGATTGGTGCCGCCCGGCTCGTGCTCTTTGCCCACCAGCGGGCAACCGCGTGACGGTCGTGATGTCTGTGTCTGTTCGCAGTTTCTGTTGCGACGTCTCTTGCGGCAGCTTGATGCAGGCATTTGCTTCTGGTCGCGTAGCCATGGCGTGGTTTGGTCGAGGCGTTCCCAGCAGCGGCGATGGAATCTGCTTGCCGGTCACGCGGCGACGATATGGCTAGAAGTCGAAATCGCCGCCTCCGAAATCGTCAAACCCTCCTCCGCCGAAGTCGTCGAATCCGCCACCACCGAAGTCTCCTCCGCCGAAGTTGCCACCGAAGTCACCGCCACCAAAGTCTCCACCGAAGTTGCCTCCTCCAAAGCCGCCGAATTCGGGGCCTTGAAAGCCTCCGAAATCTGACGCTCCACCTCCGTCTGCACCAAGGTCGCCACCCATGTTCCCTTGGTAGTCATCGAATCCGCCTTGGTCGTAATTCATTCCTCCACCCAGGTCGCCCAAGGGACCGCCGGCATCCGCGCCAAAACCGCCACCTCCTCCGAAACCTAGGTTGCCACCAAAGCCAAGGTTGCCAGCGGTCGCCCCATCGGTATCGAGTCCTCCTGCGGCATCGCCCAGCCCTGAACCAGCGCCGGAGAAATCGGCCCCCAGATCACCGATGTCGATGTCATCCATGCCGCCTCCGAGGTCGCCGATGTCGACG
>JBPCVD010000011.1:0-3364 GCA_051010815.1 Rubripirellula sp. | reverse complement strand
GTGCAGTGGCTCGAAAATCAAGGCGTGTATCCCTACACACATCGCCACATCTGCAACATGCCAGGTGTTCTCAACGCGCAGGCTGGAGACTTCGATCGCGACGGTGACATCGATGTGGTCGCGGTGTCGCTGTTGGCCGAATCTGTCAATGATCGACTGTCCAAATTCAACACTTCCTCCGTAGTCTTGCTGACGCAAACGAGTCCGGGAACGTTCGAGCGCACCCAGGTCGAAGGCCGAACGCACCAACACATTTCCGTGGAAGTTGGTGATTTCGACGGTGATGGCTTGTCCGACTTCGCCGTTGGAAACTTCTTGCGATCGCGTGGCGCCGACTTGCCCGACGTCACCCTGTGGATGAATCACTCAACGGCCCGATAACTCCAGCAGCCGTCGATTCGCTCGGCCCTTTTTGCATGCCACCCCGCTACGGTGCCGTCATTGCCTTGCAGAGTGGATAGAATGAGTCTCTCTTTCCTCTTCTTCGTTCACTCTTTTTGACAGTCAGGATTTTCGTGCCACAGTCACTGCAGTGCCCTCGATGCAATGGATCGGTTTCGATCGCTGATGATGCCGCAGGAAAACGCGTCAAGTGCCCACACTGCCAGCAGAACTTCCTTGCTCCTGGCATCGCGGTGGTTGCCAACGATGACGACAACGATGACGATTGGCTTCAACTTGATGGAGAAAAAGGTGCGACGACTCTCGGACATGCTGATCCTTCGGTCTCAGTGACACCACAAGCGCCATTGGGATCGGAGCCATTGGGATCGGCTCCGATCAAGGATTCGAGCGAGTCTCTTCCCAACCCAACGGCTCCGCGTGAAGAGGGGTCCTCCTTCTTTGGCGATTCGTCTCTTCCTGAACCGATCGTTCCCGAGTCTCCATCGGCGGGCCCCCCCACGCCTGCCTCGGGCAGCCCGAATCCTCCGTCGACCTCGGGCCCGACACTGTCCGAAAAAGAAAAAGCGTTGCTCGGTGAGTTCACGGATGTGGACAACTTCACTCATGATTCGGAGTTGCCGCCCGCACAGGGAGGTGGAAACACAAACACACTGGACGCCATTCGATCCCTGGGATCCTCCGCCCCGACACCCGGCGGCCCAACATCGGGAGACCTAACATCCGGCGCCCCAACGGCCAATTCAGTCGAGTACGAAACCGAGTTTCGTGTGACTTGCAACATCTGCGGTTCGATTCTTTATGCGAAAGCTGTCGACACGGGGAAGACCATCAAATGCAGTGACTGCCACTCCCCCATTACCATTCCGCGTCCTCCGAAGGTACGCAAAAAGTCCACGATCAATTTGAAGGACGCGGAAACCTTCGCCCTCGAAAAATCGGAGACTGGAGAACGAAGGGCAGACCCTTTTCAACGGTCGGCCGACGAGTTACTCGATGAAGCTTCCCGCCAGGAGGATGCGGAAGAAGAACCGGACTACGACACTCCTAGCGTCAAGGAATGGCTGCGGAGCGTATTCGGCGTGTTTTTGGACCCAGGCGTGCTGGTCCATTGGGCAGGACTCTCGGCTCTGGCGGCGATACCGGCGGTCATCGCGTTTCGTTTCGACTCAACCATCCTGATCATGGGCTTGTTTCCAGCCGGATTCATTCTGGGATTGCTGACCGTCAGTTGCGGTTTTGCGATCCTGCAGTCGGTTGCCAACGAAGAGGACTCCGTCGCAGAGTGGCCTACGCTCGACCCATTCGCATGGTTGGGTCAGCTGTTTGTCGCTTGCGCTGCGGCGGGACTTGCCGCCATTCCCGTGTGGGCGCTTTGCACCCTTGCGATGGGACCACACTTATTCAGCGTGGCGATCACGATGTTCTCGGTGTACCTGCTGTTTCCTTTCATCTTGTTGTCGATGTTGGATATGAACAGTCCATTCGTTCCCTTCTCGCCTGAAGTGGCTCGGAGCGTGACCAAATGCGAGGAAGCGTGGGGCGGGTTCTACTTCTCGTCCGGCATCGTATTCATCGGACTCTTCCTGGTCTTCGCAATGGCTTCAACATTCAGCCCAGCAGCGGGCGCCGTCATCTCGATCATTTGCGGCGTCGGCGCCACGTTCGCCTACTTTGGCATGCTGGGGCGATTGGCCTACTCGATCGGGCAAGCGGTCAACGCGCCGCCAATGGAGAATGACATTGATCGAACGAAAAAGTCGAGTCCGACTTAGTCCTCTGAGCCAGGTCAGACATCGATCGCTTCTGCGTCTTCGGCGCGATCCATGATGAAGCGAAATCTCGCTGAGGCATCACGCCCCATCAGATCACTAATCACGCGATCGGTTTCGAGGTGATCGTCGATCTCGACCTTTTGCATTCGACGCGTCTCCGGATTCAAGGTGGTTTCCCACAACACCTTTGGCATCATTTCCCCAAGACCCTTGAAGCGAGTGATCTCAGGTTTAGCCCGCCCGGTATGCTTCTCAAGTATTTCGATCCGCGCCTGCTCATCCGCCGCCCAGTACGTCTCTTTTCCGATATCGATGCGATAGAGCGGCGGAACTGCAATGTAGAGCCGACCGGCAGCAATCAACGCAGGCATGTGACGATAGAAAAAGGTCAGCAGTAGGGTCGTGATGTGGTGACCATCCGAATCCGCATCCGCCAACAGGACGACGCGTTCGTAACGCAGATCGGCGACGTTCATGTTCGGACCAATCCCGCATCCCAATGCCGCGACCAGATCTTGAATTTCCTTGTTCTCCAGGATCTTCTTCAGCGTCGCGCTCTCGGTGTTCAGTACTTTTCCACGTAGCGGCAGAATGGCTTGATAGTTGCGGTTTCTCCCCTGTTTTGCGCTGCCGCCGGCCGAGTCACCTTCCACGATAAAGATCTCGGAATCTCCTTTTCCGCTCGAAACACAATCGCTTAGTTTCCCCGGCAACATCGTGCGTTTCGAACCGCCCTTCCGAGAGACGGCTGCGGATGCAGCGCGCGACGCGGCGCGGGCGCGGGCAGCCGCAATGATCCGGGCAACGATCATGTCTGCCACGCTGCGATTGTTGTTCATCCATTGCTCCATCGCTGGACGAACCGCAGCCTCAACCACGGACTGCACATCCGGATTATTCAGACGGTCTTTGGTTTGCCCCTGGAATTGTGGTTCGGCAATGAACACAGAGAGGATCGCAACCAAGCCCTCGCGAATATCTTCGTGTGTGATCTTCACACCACGCGGCGTCAGATTGTGTGTGTCGATGTAATTGCGGACTGCTTTGTTGAGCGCGCCACGAAACCCGTTCTCGTGAGTGCCGCCGTTACCCGTTGGAATACCGTTGACGTAACTGCGAACGTGCTCGTCCGTCGATTCCGTCCACTGAAGCGTTAGTTCCATGCGAAAATCGTCTTCTTTTCGCAA
>JBPCVD010000010.1:0-3704 GCA_051010815.1 Rubripirellula sp. | reverse complement strand
GCAGGTGCAGCAGGAGCTGGTGCCTCCGCAACGGGCGACGGGGTAGGCGTTGGCTCGGGGGTGGGCTCGGGAGCAGGAGCTGGCGTTTCTGCCGCAGCTTCTGCAGCTGGCGCGCCATCCGCGTCGACTTCCAGGATCGCACCGCCGATGGGAACCGTGTCACCTTCGCTGACGAGGATTTTCGTTACCGTTCCACCGGTGGTGGCGGGCACGGGAACGGTTGCTTTATCCGTTTCCATTTCGACGATGTCTTGGCCTTGGCTGATGACATCTCCGACGGCAACGAAGATCTCAAGTACGTCGCCCGATTCGATGCCGTCACCAAGTTCCGGGAGTTTTACTTCAGTAGACATTCAGATTCTGAAAGTTGACAGTGAGAGTTGTTTTGTAAGTTCGATAGTGAAACGACTGCGTCCGAACGCCGTGCGTTAGGCGAAATACGGATCGGGCTTTTCGGCGTCGTAGCCCAGTTCGCTGATCGCGTCCTGGACATCCTTCGCCTTGAAAATTCCTGCTTTGGCGAGACGACTGAGCGTTGCGATCGTGATCGATTCCGCATCCACTTCGAAGTGCCTTCGAAGGGCTTCGCGTGTTTCACTTCGCCCCATGCCGTCGGTTCCCAGTACGTAATAGTCGCCGGGGATGTACGGCGTGAGCTGTTCACCCAAGGCACGTACATAGTCGCTTGCGGAGATGAACGGACCCTCGGCACCTTCGAGCATTTCTTCGACATAACTCTTGCGAGGTGTTTCCGTTGGGTGCAAGAGATTCCATCGTTCGCAGGTCGCTGCCTCGCGGCGAAGTTGCGTGTAGCTTGTCACGCTCCAAACATCGCTGGCGACCTGGTACTTCTCAGCGAGGACTTCCTGAGCAGCCAGAGCACTGTTCAAGATCGCACCGCTGCCGAAGAGTTGAACGCGTGCTCGCGCGCCTTCTACTTCTCGACTTCGGAACTTGTACATTCCCTTGATGATTCCTTCTTCGCACCCTTCGGGCATCTCCGGATGATCGTAAGGATCATTCTCTGCCATCAGGTAGTAGATGCACTCTTCGCCATCCTGGTACATCCGCTTGAGCCCTTCCATGATGATCACGACCGCTTCGTAAGCGAAGGCTGGGTCATAGGATCGAACGGTCGGGAAGGCGATCGCATTGAGCAGGCTGTGTCCGTCTTGGTGTTGCAGCCCTTCCCCATTGAGCGACGTTCGCCCAGCGGTCCCGCCGATCAGGAAGCCCTTGGCTCGCATATCGGCAGCGGCCCAGATCAAGTCGCCGATCCGCTGGAAGCCAAACATGCTGTAGTAAATGAAGAACGGAATCATGTTGATGCCGTGCTTGCTGTAAGCCGTTCCAGCGGCGTTGAAGCTGCTCATGGAACCAGCTTCAGTGATGCCTTCCTCCAGGATCTGGCCGTCTTTCGCTTCCTTGTAGTAGCTGATCACATTCGTGTCGACCGGCTCATAGAGCTGTCCCGAGTGCGCGTAAATTCCGAACTGACGGAACATGCCTTCCATTCCGAAGGTTCGGGATTCGTCCGGCACAATCGGCACCATGTACTTGCCGATCTTCTTGTCACGACAGAGAGCGATCAGCGTCTGCACAACTGCAAACGTGGTGCTCATGTTCTTGTTCTCGAGCTTCTTGATGACCTTGCGGTAATCGTCCAGGGTTGGGACTTCAAGCTTCGGATGCTCTGTCGGTCGACTTGGAACCGGGCCACCAAGCAACTCGCGACGTTCTCGCATGTACTTGATTTCCTGGCTGTTCTCTGGCGGCTTATAGAACGGTGCTTGGCCAACCTCTTCGTCGCTGATCGGGATTCCGAATCGAGTGCGGAATTCGAGCAACTCTTCTTCGTTCATCTTCTTCTGGTTGTGAGCGACGTTGCGGCCTTCGCCCGCTTCGCCCAATCCGTAGCCCTTGACGGTCTTGGCCAGAATCACGGTTGGTTTTCCGTTTTGCAGTTCCGTCGCTTCTTTGTAGGCCGCGTAAACCTTCTCAGGGTCGTGACCTCCACGCCGCATCTTTTCGAGTTTCTCGTCGCTGTAATTCTCGACCAGTTTGAGCAACTCCGGATACTTGCCGAAGAAGTGCTCGCGGATGTAGCTACCTGGCATACCGGTGTACTTCTGGTACTGGCCATCGACGACTTCATTCATTCGTTTGGCCAGCAAGCCGGTGGTGTCTTTGGCCAGCAGGTGATCCCAGTCGTCGCCCCAGATCACCTTGATCACGTTCCAGCCAGCACCGCGGAAAATCGACTCCAGTTCCTGGATGATTTTTCCGTTGCCACGGACGGGACCGTCGAGGCGTTGCAGGTTGCAGTTGATCACGAAGATAAGGTTGTCGAGCTTCTCTCGAGCCGCTAAGCCGATCGCGCCAAGTGTCTCAGGCTCGTCACATTCGCCGTCACCCAAGAAAGCCCAAACTTTTTGACCGGCCGTATCTTTCAGACCACGATCACGCAAGTATTCGTTGAAACGCGCCTGATAGATGGCCATGATCGGGCCGAGGCCCATCGAAACAGTCGGGTATTCCCAGAAGCTTGGCATCAGCCACGGGTGCGGGTAACTCGATAGTCCACCGCCGGGTGACAATTCGCGGCGGAAGTTCTCCAGGTTCTCTTCCGTCAATCGTCCTTCCAGAAAAGCACGGCTGTACATGCCGGGAGAGGCGTGTCCTTGGAAGTAGATGGTGTCACCGGAATACCCGTCTTCACCGCGACCTTTGAAGAAGTGGTTGTAGCCGATCTCATACAACGTCGCGCTTGAGGCAAAGGTGCTGATTTGGCCACCGACTCCGCCGCCACGGTTCGTTGCCCGGACGACCATTGCCATGGCATTCCAGCGAACGATTGACTTGATCCGCCGCTCAAGTTCGCGATTGCCTGGGAACGCCGGTTGGTCCTTGACCGGGATCGTGTTGACGTAAGGTGTTTTGGTGTCTTCCGCGGATTGAATTCCTTCTTCCGCCGCACGATCACGCAGTTGCTCAATCAAGAAGCGAACGCGATCGGGACCCTTGCTCTTCAAAACGTAGTCCAACGACGCCAACCATTCGGTTGTCTCCGCCACGTCGATATCGACATCGGCAGCGGGTTTTGTGAGTTCACCCAAGTGTTGGTCCACTTCCGCTTTGGCCACGGTTTTTGATTCTGACATGCTCTGCTAGTTTCTTGCTGGAGGCGGCGCCCGCTCATCGAGCGGCTGACAGGATGGCCACGCTGGACTGCTCACCGGTTGTTCCTGGCTCGCGCTCGGGGCCGATCAAAACGCTGGTACGAGGGGACGAGGACCAACGGATTCGGCGCGTCGAGGCGGATTGGGAGTCCAATCAGGCGTTCTACGGTACTTCTATCGAACATGCAGAGTAGCGGGATACCAGCGAAAGCGGCAAGGGCGAGCAACCTGGGGAGGATTCTGGACCGCAATCGGCTTGGACTGGCGTGCAGACAACCGGGTGGTGGAATTTTGTACATATTCGGCGTGTTCGACGCTTCTCCGGCCGGTGTTCGTGCCCGATGCCTTCCTTGAATCAGGGCTGGAGACAAGTGGAAGCGGCCGAACGAAACGAGCATTTTTTCCATACTTAATGTCAGCGAACGCGGCCGACGCCGGTTTAGACCTTGTGCACGGTACGTACGCTGATGCAAAGATTTAGTGACCATTTGAGGAGAGGTAGCGATGACAGACGAAGCCAAGAAC
>JBPCVD010000009.1:0-3007 GCA_051010815.1 Rubripirellula sp. | reverse complement strand
GCGTGCGTGTCATCAAGCTTGTCGAGCTGAACGACACCCTCCCAGGCATCAATGGTTTCGTAACTTTGTCCGGCAACTCCGCCACCCGAAACTTTCTCGGTCAAGCCTTTCGCGTTCTCCAGATCCTCCGTGCTGATCTTCATCACGCCACGAGCCGAGTTCGCCATCAAGACGAAGTCTTTGCCATGTTGCTTGTAAACGATCATGTCGAGCGGACGATTTCGGTTCCCAAGTTCTGCGACGGTCGTGCCCTGAACTTTGGCCTCGCTCTCCAACTTTGCGATCGGAATTTTGACCAGCGGCGTGCAGGTGTAACCCGCCAGCAGACTTGGTTCACCACCGATGTTGAAAGGTACAAAAGCTTGAATCGGTGAAGTGTCCTCCGAGCGACCATGGGCAGCATGGAAGATCTCGACTCGAAAACCAGAGGCCGACTCGTTGAACGGAAAGTCGAATTCACGAACCGAACTGGGCGAATCACCCGCAGCCAGCCCGGCCACCAGAACGCGTCCGGCGGTGTAGGCCAAATCGGTGATGGAACTCGAACGTGGATTGCTGCGACGTCGCCCACGCTGGACTTCTTTGTCTTCGGGCGCGTTGGGCAGGGTGACCGAAGAATTGGCGACCTTGTCCAAGTTCAAGGGAGCGACCGTTCCATCAGGCGATACCCGCGCGATACCCGATTCGCTTCCAGCCGTCACCGACAGGAAAGCATTTCCAGTCTCTGGATTGACCGCCATATCGACGATCGCGACTTCCTTTCCACCAAAAGCGGAAGAGACTTTCGCCGTCAGGTCATCCACGTCATACGATCCGGCACCCGACTTACTGTCCTCGGTGTTGAGCGCGTAAATCTTTGCGGCTTTCGGATCTCCGACAAACAACACTCCGGAGGGACCGAAGGAGAGCGGACCTGCAGATTGCAACTCGACGGTTCCGGGAGTCAGCCCATACAACTCCGCGGCCTCCGTTGCCAAAGGCTGCGCACAGTAGGTGGCGGCCAGCAACGTGCCAAACAACAAACCAGTCAGTGAACGACGCATCGAACGATTCCTGAAAATGGGAGAGAGACGACAAAGTGGCGCTCACGGCCGCCTGTCAAAAGCGACCCCACGAGCCACACAGTGTACGGCTTTTCCAGGCCACTGCAATTTTCCAATCGTCTGCACCCTGAAACGCCGCTGAGGATGCCTTCTGGCAAGCGTTTCATCCGCCCTACATCGGGGCGATTCGGCGCGACCCCATATCGGTCGTCAGCACCACGTGTGCATCAAACGCTTCGCGAATGAGCTGATGCTTGATCTCTTGATGAGCAGGCGAATCCCATAGATCATCAAATTCCCAGGGGTCGGCGGACAGGTCGTAGAGTTCGCCGATTTGCTTGTCGTGGTACATGCAGAGCTTGAATTGTCGCGTTCGAAACATCGTCCCGAACGTTCCTGTTCCACCTGTAAAGTGTGGATCCAGAGCATCGAAGTACTCGCTCCGCACGAATGGCCGAAGCTCATGTGCACTCGCCTCCCCACGCAGAATGGGCAACAAGCTCTTGCCCTGCATGGCATCCGGACATGACAAACCACAAGCTTCCACCAGCGTGGAGGACATATCAAGCAGCTCGACCAACGCATCGCTTTGCACGCCACTTTGAAAGTGGCCAGGCCAACTGAAGATCAGCGGCACGCGAACCAATCCTTCATAGAAACGGCACCCCTTGTACATCAGTCCGTGATCACCCAGCGACTCTCCATGATCGCTCGTGAACAAGATGATCGTGTTGTCCCGTTGGCCCGTGGCATTTAAGCAGTCAAGAATTCGGGCAAGCTGATCGTCGATTTGAGCAATCATCGCGTAATACAACGCCTGGACGCGAAACGCATCGTGCTCTTCCGGAGTTCGAAGTTCGTCCTGAAAATCGAGCGATGCAAGCTTCTGCTGCTGGACAAGGTCGCTGTCGCGAAAATGTGGCCCTGGCATTTCCTTGGGATCGAAGCGATCCGCATAAGCCTTTGGCGGGATGAAGGGCGGATGCGGATCGTAGACGTTGAGATTTAACAGCCAAGGGGAAGAAGCGGACTGCTGTCGTTGGATGAACTCGATCGCGCATTCGCTTGCCCACGTCGTTTGGTGCATCTCGGGACTCACCCGCTCCGCACTCTCCCGCATCGCGTCCAGGTCGCCTCCCTTGCGCTGCACCCAATCCGCGTAGTGATGCCCTTCCGGCCAATCGTCCCGTGGTGCATGGCTGAATTGCCAATAACTGAATCCATCGTCAATCCGAGGTTCTGTCCGATGCCCTGAACTTTGCAAGTGAAACTTGCCGACCATGCCGCATTCGTATCCCGACTCGGCGATCAATTTCGTGATCACAGGCGGCTCGTTAGGAAAAGATTCGTTGCCGTTTCGAGTGTTGTGAACACGCGACGGATACATGCCCGTCATGAAGCTCGATCGACTTGGCGTGCAAATGGGGCTCTGACAGTAGGCATGAGTGAAGGCAACACCGTTGTCGACCAGCGAATCAATCGTGGGCGTCGTCACGTGCGGATTCCCCAAGGCTCCAATCGTGTCGAAACGCTGCTGGTCTGTGCAGTACCAGAGAATGTTGGGGCGATCCATCGGATTCCTTTCACCGCAGGGGGCTGTTTTCAAGTGACTTGTGGAGCGTGTTGCCGACTCAATCTGCGGACAGAAACGGCGAACCCTCGATGAATCGAAAAGGTCGCGACTATCTTAGGGCCGATTCGTCAAAAGAAACGAGAGGTGCAAGCCGTCAACTTGATGCCACACCAAGACTAGTAGTCAATCGCGGTCTCGTTGGCCGCACGATTGTTCTGTTCCCGCAGTTGGTTCATCGTTTCGATGATCGCTTCACTCTGATATCGAATGGCACCTTTGGGGTCTTTCGATTTCAGCGACTCACGACCGCGACGCTGCAGTTTGTCGACCTTCTTCCAGTCCATCATCCAGTTATTGTCACTGGCCGCATCTTTCAGTGTCTGCACCGTCG
>JBPCVD010000008.1:0-7938 GCA_051010815.1 Rubripirellula sp. | reverse complement strand
ACAAGACTCTGTTGTCGCGGCAAATGACGGAAAGCGAGTCGTCCATTTTGGATCGACTTCCTTTCGCGAATAAGAACAAGGATGCGCATCCCGAGCCCTATCCAAATCCGGCGAAGATCGCGGTGACATGGACGCCCGATACGATTGTGCAAACGGGCCGAACGCCGACGCGCGGATTCGGTGGCCGCGTGTTCTTCTACGACGAGAAGTCGCGTCCCGTGCCGGTGGAAGGAACGCTAATCGTTCATGGCTTCGACGACAGTTCGACTGAAAAAGACGGTGTCAAACGATTTGAGTTTACCCCCGAACAATTCACGCGTCACTTCAGCCAGAGTGACCTCGGCGCTTCCTATAGCATTTGGATTCCTTGGGATGCGATGGGTGGTCAGCAAAAGCGGATCTCGCTGGTCTCTTCATTCAG
The DNA here is from genome assembly GCA_051010815.1 of Rubripirellula sp. Lineage (GTDB taxonomy): Bacteria > Planctomycetota > Planctomycetia > Pirellulales > Pirellulaceae > Rubripirellula. The sequence continues at coordinate 7,517 of JBPCVD010000008.1, read as the reverse complement.
GACGACCGAGGACAAGTTGGTCCAAGGGATTCCTGCGACGATGATGCTTCCCGGGACGGCACCGGAAAAGACAGAGGAGAGCGAGCTTGCCAAACTGTCGCCACAGTACCAACGGTATGTGGAAGCGACGCAAGAGGGCTCGACACGCAGTACCGGTCTGACGACGACGACAATCCATCGCCGCTCTCCTGTACCGAATAGCGTGATCGACGCTGGCAAGCCAGGCATCACGATTCCACAGATGCAGCATGCTGGGTCGAAGATGGCCGCGGGGCAACCGACCCCGTCGATTGATATCGAAATGCTGCAGAAGCGGGCGCGTTCGGGCGTGTTGCCGGCGAGCGCTCAAATGCCGTTGAATCGATAGCGACCATGATCGCAACATGAACCGTATCCACCTGGAAGCCGATCGATTGATCGGCTCCGCGTGGCAAGCATCGTTACCGGTTCACCAGTCTCTTTTCCACGGGGCGGTCGGCTAGATTCCGCCCTGTGATGCCGCGGCCGCCATCAAGGCTCCGCCTATCAGTCCAAGCACGACAGCAGCGGCGAAGTAACGCCAGGTCTCGCTCCAGTTCTTGGCAACGTGATAGAGGGCATAGAAAGGCACAAACAGCGTCAGCAAACCTTGAATGGCGGTCTGTTTGAACGCGTGCACCACAATCAAGATGAACGCACCCTGGGAGACAGCGTAGAACGCACAGCCCGAAAGCAGGAAGAAGAGTGCCAGCGGATTGAAGTTGAAAGATTCGTCGACACGACGCGAAGCATTCACGGCTAGCACCGCGATGGTCAAACCACTTCCCAGCATGAACAGTGTCAGAGCGAGGCCCCACCAGGGCATGCCTCCGCCCTTGACGAGCTTGGCCTGCATCGCCTGAGCCTTTTCCATGTCCTCGGCGGCTTTGTCGAGGGCTAGCGTGCCGTGGTCGATGTCGACGCCCGCGGTCTTGTGGGATTCGAATTGCGTGCCCGATTCCTTGTGGTAGCCACACTTCGTGCACAGGATCGCAGCAGCCGACATCTCGGCGCGGCAAACCGGACAGAGTGCTTCGACCGTCGAGCTGAAACCCTCTTCGTCAAATAGGTCAGACATGCCGCCGTCACCGAAGGGAGATTCCGGCGCCGGGGCGGGCGCGGGGGGGGCTGCCGCCGGTTTCGGAGCGGCCGCAGCACCTGCGGATCCGCCCGGCACGCGTAGCACCTGACTGCACCCAGGGCATTTCACAGCCTTCCCAGCCATTCCATCTGGAATGTTCAGCGTTTTGCCACACTTGCACTTGATTCGGATCGGCATCGGGAAAGTCAGTTTGAAGGAGCGTGAAAAGGACGATTCGCTGGTCTCCATTAAAGACCATGCGACAGTTTAGTCCAGTGCCCTGACGCGGCGTCCAGTCGGTGGATCTAAAGAGGCCAGAATCTTCGCGGGAACCGAATCGTCGCGATCGTTGTCATGACCAAAAGATAACCACCAGCTGTTCGCGATGCCGCGGTCAGGCCAGTACGTCGTGCACCACGTGCCCATGGACGTCGGTCAATCGGAATTGTCGACCCTGATACTTGTAGGTCAATCGCTCATGGTTGATCCCTAGCCGGTTCAGAATCGTCGCCTGCAAATCATGAATGTGCACGGGGTTTTCTGCAACGTTGTAACCGTAGGGATCGGTTTCGCCATGAATCGTTCCAGCTTTGACGCCGCCTCCAGCCATCCACATGCTGAAGCACTTCGGGTGATGATCACGTCCAAAGTTGTTCGCCGATAACTTGCCTTGGCAGTAGTTCGTGCGGCCGAACTCACCGCCCCAGATGACAAGCGTTTCATCGAGTAGGCCAATGCGTTTCAAGTCCTTGACGAGTGCTGCCGAGGGTTGATCGGTTTCCTGGCATTGCCGAGGAAGCGCTTTGGGCAGCCCGCCATGGTGGTCCCATCCCTGGTGATAGAGTTGGATGAAGCGGACGCCTCGTTCGGCAAGTCGTCGAGCAAGTAGACAGTTGGCGGCGAATGAGCCTGGGTTCTTTGCATCAGGACCATAGTCGTCGAGGACGTGTTGCGGCTCGCTAGAAAAGTCGGTCGCTTCGGGAATGGAGGCTTGCATGCGAAATGCAAGTTCGTACTGTGCGATCCGAGTTTCAATCTGTCGATCGGCGTGGTTGGCGAGTTGCAGGTCATGGAGCTTTTCCAAAGCATCCATCGCAACTCGACGACTGCTGGCATCAATGCCGTCCGGGTTACTGAGGTAGAGGACAGGATCCTTACCGCTTCGGAATCGCACGCCTTGATAACGGCTGGGGAGGAATCCGCTGCCCCACAGACGTGACACGAGCGGTTGGCCCCCTTTTCCTTTCGTGACCATCACAACGAACGCGGGCAGATCCGAGTTTTCCGTCCCCAGGCCGTAGTCGAGCCATGCGCCCATGCTCGGGCGTCCCGGGAACATGCTTCCCGTTTGCAGGAAGGTAACGCCCGGCCCATGGTTGATCGCCTCGGTGTGCATCGATCGGATCACACACATGTCATCCGCGATTGTTGCCGTGTGTGGCAACAGTTCGCTCATCCAGTGGCCACTGTCCCCGTGTTGCTGAAATTTGAAAGGAGATCCAACCAGTGGCAAGCTTGACTGGTTTCCGCTCATGCTCGTCAGACGCTGTCCCTGTCGCACCTCGTCCGGCAATTCGGTGCCGTGCTTTGCATTGAGCAGCGGTTTGTAATCGAGCAGGTCTAGCTGTGACGGCGCACCGGCTTGAAACAGGTAGATCACGCGTTTCGCTCGCGGCGCGTGGTGGAACGACGACATCATGGCTCCAGTTCCCAGAGCGGATGCGTGGTTGCCAGCCAGAGCGAGGTTCTTCTCGCCCGCGATCAACTCTCCAAGCGCCATCGCACCGAGTCCCAAGCCCGACTGCTGAAGCATTTCGCGTCGTGTGATTGGTATCGTCATCGTTTCATCATGCTCTCGTCAAAGTTCATGAGCGTTCCGACCACCACGGTCAACGCAGCCAGGCTGGGTTGGTCCAGGGTCGGGTCCGCTTTGGCATCACCGATGCCGAGGAATTGTTTTGTCTTGTCGGCCGACTCGTTGAAGTACGCCAACTGTTGCTCGTACATTCCCCGCAGGACCTCGATTTCCGAGTCTCGTGCATGGCGGCTGGTCAGCACACGGAATGCATCCCCAATCTGTCGATCAACATCGGAACCGATCGACGTCGCATCGTCCTTCTGCGTCGACGCGTCATCGGGCGAAGAAGTCGATGCGATCAATCGTTCGGCCAATCCACGAGCCGCTTCGACGTACTGAGGTCCGTTGAGCATCACGAACGCCTGCAGCGGCGACGAAGTTCGCTCGCGTTGGACGCGGCACACATCGCGTTTGGCAGCATCCAACGCCATCATCACCGGGGCGGGGCCGGTTCGTTTCCAATAGGTGTAGAGACTGCGTCGATAAAGGCCTTCTCCTTTATCGGGTTTCGCGGGCTTGAAAGACGCTTCGACCTCGTAGGGTTTGACAGGCGGTCCGCCGATCTTCGATACCAGCCGCCCACTGATCGCCAACGCATTGTCACGAAGCATCTCCGCCGGCAAACGATAGGAGGGAAACTTGGCAAGCCATTGGTCGGTTGGGTCGGCGTCCGGTGCGGAGGGATCTGGGTGTCGACTGGAACGTTGATAGGCATCGGACAGGAGGATCAACTTCAGCATGTGTTTCACATCCCAACCGCTCTCCAACATTTCGACGGCAAGCCAGTCGAGCAACTTGGGGTGCGTTGGGACTTCGCCCTGGCTGCCAAAGTCCTCGGGTGTGCGAACCAAGCCGCGGCCAAAACAGATCTGCCAAAGTCGGTTGACCGCGACGCGGCTGGTCAGCGGATGTTGTGGATCGAAGAGCCAACGCGACAAGCCGAGCCGATTCCGCGGCGCACTCTCAGGAAACGCAGGTAGCGCATCGGGAGTCCCCGGTTCGACGCTAGTCCCGTGGTTGTCGTAGGCGCCTCGGACGAGCAAGTAACTCGGGCGCGAGTCGCGTCGTTCTTTCATGACCATGATTTCCGACAATGCATCTTCCGTCTTGCACTTCGCTGTTCTCGCATCGAGCAACGCTTTTCTTGCAGCCAATAGTTCGGGATTGTGCCGCAGTCGTTGGTGTCGGGCCAAGCGTTCACGCTGATCCGAGTTGAATGCATCCGCGTTTGGTATATCGCCCGCGAGCCATTCCAGAGACTCTGATGGGTTGGCAATCCGCTCGGCTTCCAGCTCCGTCAGCTCGACATCGTAGACATTCATCCGGTCAACGAGTCCATTCTTGAATCCCCGATCGCGGAATCGTTCGCCCACCGCGATGTGATCGCCGCCACCGCCGGTAATCTGTTTCGTCAGCTGATCTCGAACGACCTCCGTCTCGATGGGTTTTCCATCGACAAAGATTCGCAGTCCGGCTGCTCGACTCGAGCCGTCGTTGGTGACCGCAACATGCACCCATTGATCGGTCGGCAAAGCTTGGGTGGCGCGAACTCGCATCGCATTGCCCGGCCAAAAATGAATCAAAGACCAACTGAGTTTTCCATCCTCCAAAAGCAACTGATAGCCTCGGCTGGCAGCGTCCGTCCAGGCACGACTGCGGTGGAACAGGACGGCTCGCTCTTTGACATCGGGCGTGTTGATCCACAGCGCAACGGAAAATGGTTGCGATCGAGTGAAGTTGCCGACTTTCGAACCGACCGCATCGTCCCCGCTCAGACGGAATGCTTTCCCCTTCACGCCTTCCACCAACGTGTTCTTTCCCTTCGGAGATTCGTCGAAATCGAGGGTCGCGATCGGCGCGGCAAAAATCTTCTCCGCTTCGATGGCGTCGAAGGGGACTGCTTTGTCGGCAGTCCCATCGTCATTGTTCAGTAATCGCTGATAAGCTTCCGTCGCAACGCGAACGGCTTCGTTCTGCTCGCCAAGCTGTTGCTCCTGTTGGGGTGTCGGCAGCGCGAGCGTCGGGGTGGGGATCGCAGGCGTAAAGAATGAGTAAAGGCCCGCTTCGTCGATGTTGTCGAAAAACGCAGATAGCTGATAGTACTCTTCTTGGCTTAGCGGATCGTACTTGTGGTTGTGGCACCGACAGCATTCGTACGTCAGGCCAAGAATCGCCGTCGCGACCGTTTGAGTTCGGTCCGCGACATATTCGATGCGGAACTCTTCCGGAACGCTTCCGCCTTCCACCTTTTGTGGGTGGAGTCGATTGAACGTGGTCGCGAGAATCTGATCTCGCGTCGCATCGGGCAACAAGTCGCCCGCCAATTGCTGAGTGATGAATTCGTCGTACGGCATGTTTTGATTGAAGGCACGCACGACCCAATCACGCCATGGCCAGACGAAGCGATCTCGGTCGACCTGGAATCCATAGGTGTCGCTGTATCTCGCGGCGTCGAGCCAGTCGGAAGCCATTCGTTCACCAAACGCATCACGAGCCAGGAGGCGATCGACCACTTTTTCGAATGCGTTGGGCGACGGATCATCAACGAATGCGTCGATCTCTTCTAGGGTCGGCGGCAATCCGATCAAATCAAAGGTCACTCGGCGAATGAGTGTTTCTCGATCAGCAGGTCCCGCCGCAACGAGTCCGTGTTTGTCGAGTTGTGTTTGAATGAACTGATCGATCGGATGTGATTCGTCATCGGGTGTTGGAGGTTCGGGCCTCTGCGGGGTCTCGAACGACCAATGGCCTTCGTAGTGAGCGCCCTGATCGATCCACTGTCGCACAAGTTCGATTTGCTCGGGAGTCACGCTCCGCTCTGACTGGGGCGGCGGCATGACCTGATCTTGATCGTCCGAGAGCATCCGCATCAGAACCTCGCTCGATTCCGCATCTCCCTCTGCGATGGCAGATTCTTTTGCCCCCTCCTCCGTGTCCAAACGCAATCCGGATTCTCGGGTTTCGTCATCAGGGCCGTGGCAGTGGTAGCAGTTCTCCGACAATATCGGTCGGATGTCTTGGTTGAACCGAAGCACTCGATCTTCGGCTTGGGTGGTGACGCCGACGGCGGCAATGAGAAGAAGCAGGAAGCGACGCATCGGTTTCGGATGGGACTGCAAATGGGGATCACGACTCGGGTGGCCGAGTCGCGGCGGAACGCAAGTGAAGGCCGGTTGGCCGGGATTGCGCGTGACGATCAGCGAGCAGATCGCGGCGGGAGACGTCGAGACGCCACGAACATTCTACAACGATTCCGAAATCTCGTATCGGAGGGCGTCGCGGAGAGATTGTCACAATCGGCATGACCTGATTTTGTCAGCGGCATGGGCAGCTTTCTTCGCGGCGAGCGGCGAAATCGAGGCGGAGCGGAAATACGACTGAGCCAAATTTGACCGTCAGATGCTCTGCGATTCTGCTCACGCCGAGCTTCCGCTCGTCTTAATCAAGGTCTTCTTTGCCAACTCCATCCTCCTCGTCGAAGTCGTTCGTCGCAGATTCACTCGCCTTCGGGATGGTGATCATGCTGGCGATGACCGTGATCCAACGGGGGGTTGGATTCTTCAGGGGGATCTGGTTTTGCCGACTCTTGGACGACTCGGTCCTCGGGCAATGGTCGATGGCTTATGACTTCATCGTCATGGTCACGCCGATCATGCTGCTGGGCGTTCCCGGTTCGTTGCCACGCTATGCGGAACTTTACCGAACGCGTGGACACTTGCCCGCGTTTGTAGGTCGCTTGCTGTCGGCCACCGCGCTGCTCGGTTGCATCTTTTTCGGATTGCTACTCTGCTTCCCCGAGCAGGTTGGGTGGCTCGTGTTTCTCGATCCGCAAAGCACCTCGCTCGTGGTGAGCATCGGCATTGCAATGTTGGCAACGGTCGCCTTCAACTTTGTTTATCAATTGGTGTCGTCGTTACGACAGGTTCGCGTCGGATCGGTCATGCAGTTCACGCAGAGCGTTGGGTTCACACTGTTCAGCGTTGCGTGGTTGTACGTTGGCGGTGGTGTCGGTGGACTTATCGGCACGTACGCTGCGGCAACGCTGCTTGCAATGATTCCCGGACTCCTTTCGCTTTCCGCAGGCTGGCGAGGGTTACCAACTGCCACGCAATCGTTCGAGCCGGCGCCGATGTGGCGCCGCATGCTTCCCTATGCAGCTGCATTGTGGGCAATGAACGTGTTGATGAATCTGTTCATGTTGTCAGATCGCTACATGATTTTGCATCTGTTGTCGGTGGGGGACTTGGACGGGCAAGCCGCAATTGGCCAGTACCACAGCAGCCGAATCGTTCCCCTGTTGTTGATGAGCCTTGCGACGATGGTTGCAGGAGTCTTGCTGCCGTACATGACAGCCGACTGGGAAGCCGGCAAAAAAGTCGCCGTCCGTCAGACTTTGCAAAGAATCCTATTCGGCCTTTCCGTTGCATTCACCTTGGGTGCGGGGATCGCACTTTGGGCGGCGCCATGGTTCTTCAACGAAGTATTGGAGAACCGGTACACGGACGGTCTGCGGCTGATGCCGATGACCTTCGTATTCGCGATTTGGTATTCGCTCGTTAC
>JBPCVD010000007.1:0-5416 GCA_051010815.1 Rubripirellula sp. | reverse complement strand
AGTGGCGCCGGCGGGGGAATTTTTCTCCGCTCGCCAAATGAGTCGACTCTTCAGATCGAGCATTCGATCATTGCCGCCAATTCGGACGACGGCACTTCCCCCGATTTCTCGGGAGATGAACTTTCATCCGATGCGTTCCACGTCGCTCACAGTCTGATAGGAGACAACGTGGGCACCGGACTGCCGGAATCTCAATCAGCCGATCCGTCCACCGGAAACCTGGTGGGTTCATCCATCGGTGTCGGAGTGACCGATCCTCTGTTGGATGCGTTGTCAGATAACGGCGGCGGCAGCCCAACGCACGATCCGACTGACGCAAGCCCCGTCATCGACGCTGGTGACGCCGCCTTTGACGCCAACAGCTTCCAACCCTCACTCGACTTCGACCAGCGAGGCGCCGGCTTCGATCGCGTTCGCGGAATCGCCGACATGGGAGCTATCGAGGCAATCCCCGCGTTGCAACTTCTATGGGCGGATCCGGAAGACATTTCCTTTGGAACGGCGTTGAGTTCCCAGCAGCTCAATGCCGTCGCCAATGTTCCCGGACAATGGGTCTATTTGCCAACCTTTGGAATGGTCCTCGATGCAGGTCCTTCGCAGACGCTGTCCGCGACGTTCACGCCGCAAGACTTGACCAACTACGTCGAAACGCAAATCTCCGTGGTCATCAACGTTCTCACCGCTGAGCCCGTGGTGACGTGGAATGATCCGGACCCAATGGTGTTCGGAACTCCGTTGAGCGGCGAGCAACTCAATGCAGTCGCCAATGTTGCAGGAACCTTCGCCTACACACCGCCCGAGGGTGTGCTGTTGACGGCGGGCATCGACAGGGAAATCTTCGTCACCTTCACTCCTGAATCACCTAACTACGACACCATCACTCAGTCCGTTCTGATTGATGTCCTGAAGGCGACCCCCGACGTGACGTGGCCAGATCCATCGCCAATCGTCGTCGGAACTGCGCTTGATGAAACTCAACTCAATGCCACGGCATCGATGAGCGGTACCTTCGTGTACAGTCCTGACCTGGGGACCATCCTTGACGTTGGTGACGACCAGATCTTAACGGCGACCTTCACGCCAAGTGACACTGCGAATTTCAACATCGTTGTGTCGCAGGTGACAATCGACGTCGTCGCAAAGCAGGACTTTGGTGATGCCCCTGCAAACTACCCGGTTCTGGCTGCGGAGGATGGCGCCCGCCATCTTTCTGGGGGCCCAACGCTTGGTTCCACGATTGATATCGACGATGACGGACAGCCCTCCGCGGATGCCAACGGAGATGGCATCGATGATGATGGCGTCCGCGCAATCGCAAGCGTCATTGCTTTGCCCAACAGCCAGACGGTCTCCAGTTTTGAAGTCACGGTTTCGGACGAGAGTCGACTGGATGCCTGGATCGACTTCAATGCTGACGGCGACTGGGACGACGCTGGCGAACAGATTTTCTCGAGCCAAGGCTTGGCCGCTGGCAGCCAACGACTCAGTTACTCTGTCCCGGCTGGCGCTACGCCCGGCGAAACGGCAGCACGCTTTCGACTTAGCTCCGCCGGTGGACTCGCGCCGACACGGCCTGCTGCCGACGGTGAAGTCGAAGACTATTTGATCTCGATACTGGACGGTGAGTTGCTGCCTCAGTTGGACGTGAACCTCCGTGACGGCTCCCTTTCAGCCTACGCCGACGCCGGCGAGTTTGTGGTGCAGTCGAACGGTGTTGAACTCTCTCGCGTTTCACTCGCGACCTTAGGTTCCATCGAGATCGTGGGAGGAGCGTCGGACCAGACGTTCGAACTCGATCCGAGCAACGGTTTCGATATCCCTGTCAACGGAATCCGTATCGATGGTGACACGTATGGAAATACGCTGGTCCCCACCGGAAACGCTTCTTCGCTTGACTTGACCAACCCACTGGTCGACATCACGAACTTTCTCACCGTCGATCTTTCCAACGATGATGCGAGCGCTGTGACGATTGACTCGGAGTCGGTTTCGCAGCTTTCGCCTCTGACCAACCGTCTTGAGATTCGCAAAGGGAATGAAGATTCGGTGATCTTCGCCGACGTCGATGAATGGCGCATGGGCGCGCCAGAGACTTCAGGCGGTCGCTTCCTCGTCTCGGCATTGCACCAAACGAACGGTGAGTTGGTCGTGATCGATACGGAAACGCCGTGGCAAAACTTGCTCCGTATCGCTGATGTCAACAACGACGGACGCGTCTCCTCCTCGGATGCCCTACGCGTCATCAACGAATTGAGCCGACGCGACTATTCTGATGCCCTAACGGGTCAACTCCATGACCCTGCCACGATCGAAATTTTTCCTGGGGTCTATTTCGACCACAACGGTGACGGGTTTGTGACCGCACTCGATGCCCTCCGAGTGATCAACGATTTCAGTCGATTTTCGGGCAGTGGGGGCGAAGGCGAAGCAGTCGCATTCGTCCACACGGATTCATCCGAAAAAATTCTCGACGAATTACCCGAGCGTGAAACCGAAGTGGATGTTTCACAGACCAAACTGGTTGGCGCGACGGGAGCCTCCATCTCGGAACAGCCAATGCCGTCAACGTTCGATGATGAAGACGACACGCCTTCCGAAGCAAGGAATAGCGCGATTGACGAATTGCTAGCAAGTGCCAGCTTCATCGATACACTTCGTTCTTAACGCCACACGATGGCGGCGACAGAGTCTCCGATGAAACGACTTTGATCGAGACCAATTGGGAACCGCTGCCAGGACGGGATTGCGGTGACGGTGGAATTTGGGGTATCTGCAAAGCAATCATGGGTGGGTCCACCCGCTCGGTGCCAGTGGTGTGCGCCGAAAATGATCACTTCCTTCTGCTGGCTCACGGATGACGCCTTTCAGAATCTCTCGAACGATCATCGCGTTCGCCATATGGATGGCGGCCTTCGTTCCGTCGTCGATTTGTCTCGGCGACGATGCGTCCGTGACGCAACTCGATCAGCTCGTCGCCGAGCAAAAGTGGCCGGAATCGATCGCACTTGGCCGTGAACTGGCAGAGCAGACTGATGTCGCCGAAGACCTCACGTTGCCATTCGCAAGACTCGCCCGCGGATTGCAAAATTCTGGTGACCTACCCACGGCGTCGGAGTTCTACCAACGCGCCGTTGACGCATCGGAAAGACCGACGGCGCAACAGCTCGGAAACGCAAAGATTGTGTTGGTACGCTTGGCCGCGGCTTCGGTGCTGATCCAAACACAGCAACTCCAGGAATCCGTCGCCGCGCTTCGACCCACGCTCGCCGCAGAAAGCGGTGCATCCGACGCACAGCGGCAAATGGCGGTCACGATCGCGCTTCGCGCCGGCGCCTCATCGCTTGCCAAGGGAACGATTGACGTCGCCACAGAAGCCTACGCACTCGCGTTGAAACACGCCGACGAGCGACAAACTCCGACCGCGATGCTGGGGGACGCTTGGACGACTGCCGTACAAAACGGCAAGCCCGTGGACGCGGCCCGCAAGCTCGCAGAGTTCGTCGACCGCTTCCCTGAACACGCGGACGCGCCTCGGGCGGCCAGAGCATGCGCTGAATGCTTGAAACAATCGGAAAGAGACGATGATGCGACAGCAATGCTGGCCGACCTGATCAATCGCTGGCCAGACTCCGACGCGGCTGCAGAAGTGATTCGCGGCCACAGCGGATTGGCGATCGACTTGGTTCCTATCGTCGTGCGTGATTGGCTGATGAAGAAAGCCAAAGCGGATGACCTCGAATCACTCGACTCCAAGACCGCCATGTTGGGGCTGTTGATTGCCACTCAGCAGAATGAACTGACGGCTTGGGCCAACCTCGCCAAACACTTGGCCAAAATTGATCAGTCAGGCCAGGTCACTTCCGACACGCTCGCCACTTTGACGGAGCAGGACTTAGAGTCCGACGCAGAACGGCTTGCGACCGCGATGATCGCCCCCAGCGAAACACACACGGTCACACCTGCTGCTCGTGAAGCAGCCTGTCGTTGGGCCGGACGCACCTCGCGTTGGTCGATGCTTGCGATCGCTTCAGAATCCGAAGAACTCGATGGTGCAGAGCCGGGACGCAGCCTGGCGGTGGAACGGCTGTTCGCGGAATCGCTGATGCAGACCGGCCGCGTGCAAGACGCTCATCGCTGGTGGACCTACCTGGTCGACACCCGGCATTCGACTGACTTCGCCACTCTGCTTCGTTGCGCCGAGTCTGAAACAGCCGTGGGCAATGATGTGACGCGTGCCGCGACGCGAATCGCTGCCGCCCGAGATGCTGCGGAAGACAATGAATTTGGCATCACACTGGTCAACATGCTGGAATCTGAGCTTGCCATTCGAAGATCACAATTTGATCATGCACGAGGCCTGCTGGAGCATGTCGTCCGTTCATCGGAAACCGACCGGAGCCTTCGTGGTCGAGCTCAATGGCTGATTGGCGAAACCTTTTACCTGCAGCAGAAATTCCCCAACGCGATCGAAGCCTATCGTCGCGTCGAGGGAATCGATCCGGGTGGCATGTGGGTTTCCGCTTCGCTGATTCAAGCTGGCAAATCCTTTGAACAATTGGGGCGGACACGTGACGCCGCCGTTTGTTACGGAAACCTATTAAGTCGCTTTGCCGACACCGCGCACGCTGACTTGGCGAGGCGCCGACTGGCCGCAATTTCGCCAGGACAAGCGCCCAACCATCCCTCATCATCCCAACCGACGATTCGACGATGAACGATCACGATCGCCCAAGTAGTCGCAGTCGCCTCGTGCCTCGAAGCCCTGCCAACCGTCAGCATACGATGCAGCTCGCCTCGCGCGTGCTGCCGTTGATCATCTTGGGTTTGGGTGCGACTTGGTGGATGCTTTCCATGCGTCCCGCGATGGGGCAATTCCCCAACCAACCAAATTTTCGCGGCCAGCAATATCAAACGAACCAGGGATACACGACCACCGCCGTCCCCACGATTCCATCGGCCGCGATTCCTACCGATGGGCAAGCGCCAGTCGCCGAGGGAGAAGAAGCGGGTTCGAAATGGAAGCTACCGGGGTTCGTGACCAAGATTTCTCAGGGCGGATGGCTGATGATTCCATTGGGCGTTTGCTCACTGATCGTCTTCGCACTCTCGCTCGAACGCCTGATCGCCCTGCGCCGTGGTCGAGTGATCCCGCGGCCCTTCGTTCGCCGGTTCACTGAATGCGTCGAAGACGGACAACTGAGCTATGACGAAGCGACGGAACTCTGCGAAGAATTCGATTGTCCTGTCGCCGAAGTTTTCCGTGCAGCCGTCCGACGTTGGGGTCGTCCAATGTTCGAAGTCGAGCAAGCGGTGATGGATGCAGGTGACCGCGTGGCGGATGGCTTGAAACGATTCCTGCGAGTCTTTCACGCAATTAGCAACGTGGCCCCGCTGATCGGCCTTCTCGGCACAGTGC
>JBPCVD010000006.1:0-26312 GCA_051010815.1 Rubripirellula sp. | reverse complement strand
CGAGCCGGGAGTGACACCGAGGGCGGACCTTCTCTGGATCCATCCCTGATCGCAGCTCAAGGGCAAGACTGGTTGCGACGTGGCGAACCGGGACGGGCTGGCGACCTGCTTGCCGCCGCCGCCGCCGCCGAGCGAAATCCTGATCGCGCACTTTCCCGAGCCAGCGAAGCTGCCGCAGCGTTGATCTCCGCGGAAAGATACTTGGATGCGGTTGGTGTGTTGGTAGACATCGCGGTCGCGAACCCATCGGGAGAACATGCCGGGGCAACGCACCTGCAAGCGATCGTGATGGCGTCGAAGTACGGAGACCAACAGGCGGACGTGGCAAGCCAAATAGAGGCTTTGCTGAGAAACAACCTGAAGGCATGGCCCGCAGCGCCGAATGCCAAGGCGGCTCGCGCGTGGTTGCAGAAACTGCTTCGCTCGCAAAATCGCTTTGTCGAGGCGGCACAAGTAGCTTCGACTATCCCTACCGAGAGCACTGATGTGGGCGACGTTCAATCCCTTTCTGATGCATGGATCGACGCCATCGAACGAGTCCCGGAAAGTGCGGAAACTGAGCGACGCGAACTACGTCGACTATTTCAGGCCTCGCTGCTTCCATTGCGATCCAGCGAGTTGATTCTCGACCAATACCGCTTGATCACAGCAATCTTTCTTGATCGTGAGACGCTGGCAAACCTGCCGCGATCAGGCGTGGACAACACGGCGATGGATCAGTTCGTCAATGCGTTGATTGAATATCGCGAGAAAGGAGGTTTGCTGTCGCAGCAACCGCCTGCAGAGTGGGCAACGCGTGTTGAACGTCGATTGATGGCGGATGGACGGAAGTATCCGAACCTCCGTACTGCGGCTGCGAACACAATCGCGTCTTGGGGAAATGCGTCGGGCCCGTCCGTTGCTAAGGCGGAGCGGCTACTGTGGAATCGTGATGTAGAGCAGGCAATCGCAATGCTTCGAACACTCCGCGCGGAGTCCAACAAGAAGGGGGTCATTTCCCGCCAGTCCGCGACTTTGCTGGGATCGAGCGGCGATGCCGTTGCGCGACGCGAGGCGATCCGAATATGGGACGAACTTGCATCCGGATCCAAACAAGGCAGCAGCCAATGGCATGAGGCCAAACTTGCGGCGATTCGTTTGCTTCGAGACGCGGGAGAGCGAGAGGAAGCATACCGACGCGCGAAGTTCATTCGGCTCACCCATCCGCAGATGAGCGAGACCTTGCGTCGTGACTACGGCCAGTTTTCGAAACCGTAGGCTTCCCTTGAAAGTGCAACGTCTTGTCTTCTGAACCACAATCTATCGATGCCATGCCCACGGGTAGATTTGTGGTCCTTCGACACGATGTCGGCCCACAGTTTCAGCGTGCATCGACGGCGGTTGCGAGTGCCGCGCATCTGGATTGGATGTTCGAGCATGGCGATGCGCTGCGTACATGGTCGACCGATCTGCCCGCTGCGCTGCAAGAGAAGGATTGTTCAGGTAGCCAATTTGCTTGGCGAGACTCCTTCGAATTGCCGTGCCAAGCACTGCAGGACCACCGGATCGCTTATCTGACGCTTGAAGGAGACATTGGTGGTGGTCGCGGATATGTGCGTCGAGTCTTGGAAGGTACTTATCGTACCCTCAGCGATCTGCAAGACAGAACGGAGATTTCGATTCGCTGGCGTCAGCAGGGCGATGACTTGTCCGCGCGGCTGTGTATCTACCGCAGTCGTTTGTCAGAAGAGGAGCGACGTCTTGAAGAGAGCCGACTGCCTTTGCGATTGTCGTTTTCAACCGGTTGATAGGAAACGAAGCGGTAGACCGGACCACGCGGTCGGTACGACTCGTGCGCCAACGGTCCTGTATGTCCTGAGAGGATGAGTGAGCCTTCGATCAGTTGGACGGATTCCACGATGACCGGGCTGCTGACATAGCGTGGATGTTCACTCGGGACAGTGACGAGCGCGACCGGTCCGGCTTCCGTTTCGTCCCAGCGGATGTCGATGTCGCCTTTCGCAGCTTCCTTCGAGATGCCTTGCAAGAATTTGCTCAGCGGTATCGGTAGTGCCCCGGCACGTAGTTGCACGACGTTCAACGCCAACATGTTCGGTTCTTCGGTGAGTTCGACTTCAAGCTGGCACGACACAACGGTGTCGATGCGGCGGTCCTTGTATCGAACTGCGGCCAACACACGCCCCTCCTCGATTACGATTCGAGGCTCGCTGGCTCCCTTGGCGAAGAGCTGTGGAAACTTCTGGGGTAGCTGCTCAATCAGCCAAGCATTGATCTCGTCATCGCTGAAGACTGCTTGCCATGAACCGATCTTGGCGGCGTCACTCTGCAACTGCTCGACTTCCGCTTCGAGATGACGACTCGCTTCAATCGTGCTGGCCGGTAAAGACTCCGTCGCACGTGTATAGAATTCGGGCACGAAGTGCGTTTGCCGCACTGCCCACCACGCTGTAGCTAGACCGATGGCTGCCGTCACGAGGACGACTGTCGCGATTCGATTGATCCAACGACGCATCACTTTCGCTCCCTGCGGGTGAGTGTGATGTTAAAACCGTAAAGGTCGTGGTATCCAACTCCGAATACGTTCCGCAACGCTCGGAGGTTCCTCCGTAGGCTGAACGGCCTCGATCACGCGTTTTGCGTGTTTGGCCGGTCCGTGTGTCAATAAGTGTCGTGCCCAGTGATTTTGAAGCAATCGTCCGGAGGGCGTCAAATTTCCTCGCTGCAATCCTTGCACGGCGAGAAATGCTTGGCTCTGCAACTCGGCTCGCTCTTTCGCGGTCGGAAATTTGTCGTGGAGTCGAACGTCATCGATCCAAACACGTCCACCCGAAAGGCTGTCGATAGTGAGACGCAGCGAGTCCACATTCGCGGCCTCGATTCCGTCCGCTTCTAAGACCACGTCCCGGTTGCCCCATTGGCCGTTCCTCGGAACGTCAAACTCGCTCGAGAAGCGAATTGGGGTTCCGTCGCGAGTGGCTTCGATGGAAACCTTGAGTCGATGAGCCGTCGTGTCCGTTTTATCTTCCGCGCGGCATGCAAGCGACACGGCCAGACGCCCCGAATCTGGAGGCGAGATTGTTTCGCTGACGATCCAAGTACGCGTTGTGGCTTGTACATCCGTCGTCAATAGCACGGAGTTTTTTCCTTCGGCGTTTTCGGTATCATCGATGCGAACGCAGCCGGCTGGGTGCTGAGCATGCATCCAGCCGATCAAGCCGATCCCGCCCGATTGTTCGAACCCACCGTTGGTCAACGCGTCGTACGTATCAAACTCCGAAAGGATGCCTATCCGTTCGACGATGAGCGTGACCTTTTGTTTGATGGATTCCAAGGCTTCGGGACCACCGCTGACACGCGTGGTCCACGTTCGAAGCGTCGCGGTTGGCGACGGCTGAGTAGATCGCAGGACAACGAGACGCCCTTCTGGAACTGAGATGCGCGACCTTGTCTCTGTGAGTTCAGTGACTCCCTCACTCTTCGGGCCGGAGCCGACCACTTGCCACTGGATCGGCAATGACGTCTCGACGTCGACTTCGTTGTCCCAGGGAGTGCGGCTCATCAACGTTAGATAGAGAAACTTGCTTCCATGACCGGATCGAACGCGGACGGTTTGTGATGCTGTATCGATCGGAGGCACGAGCTTCATTGTCGCGCGGGGAGTTGATGCAAACGCCGTCAACACTTCGGGAAGGTCTTTTGGCAGACCTCGCCCGATGAGCGACCGTTCGATCACGACGACCGAGGGATCGAGTTTGTCGATAACGCGACTTACGTCGGCCGCCATGTCGACGTTGTCTTCCGTTGGCTCGTTCGGTTCGGAGTTGCGTTCACGGTAGAGAAAGACCGATGCATCAGCATGGGGCGCGGTGATGGCTGTCAGCTGCTGCTGCAAGGAAGCCTTTTGAGAAAGCAACTGGTCCTCGTCTGACCGTAGCGTCTCGCCGGGAATCCACGGAGTCGCGACGCTCTGTGTAATCAGGGGAGCGGCGATGGCTGGATTGTCGCTACGGGACGTCGACGGACGGTCGAGCGCCAGCAACATCGGGGACCCGGAAGCGGATTGGGCGAGAGCCGCATAGCAGCGTTGCGTCTCGTCGTGAATCCATGCTTCGACGGTGGCTTTCCCATCCCGACTGGCCCAATCACGGAGTTGTTTTGGATCCACGGTCACGCCCAAGGTTCTCGCAAATAGAACGAGGGATTCGGTATCGTCGAGGATCTGTTGAGGTGGCTGAGTGTGGCTACCGCTTCGACATTGCAACGCGATTCCGGCAAAGTGATCCCACCCACCAGATTGTTGGTGGACTTCACGAACCAATTCACCAAGGCTCTGCTGAACGACGGGGCGAAGCAAGTTGTATTGATTGCTGGAGCCGGCATGGACACGGGTGAGCGATCGGACCAAGGAAGGCTGTTCGAGCAGTGCGGCTTCGATCGTTGGCAGCAAGAACTTCGGGTCGAATTCGACGTATACGTCGAGTCCACTTCCCGCCAGCAGCTTCATGACGGTTGCCAGCCGATGGCCTTCGGGTCGCGCGGGGTCACGGATTGGGTGAAGCCGTTGACTTTGGAACCACGTGCGACCTTTCGTGTGGGTTGGCAGCATCAAGCCATTGAGACCGTTGGCGATCGCATGGTCGCGTAAACGATCGACCGCGACCCACAATTCATACATGGCGATGGTTGCGGGGTCGCAATCATCGAGTGGCTCGCGTTTGGCGACGTCGCGTGCAAGTCGGCTTACCCAATCGATGTCGCCGGGTTGAAGGATTGCCTTCCGCGTGTCGGCGAGTTGGTTCGAGGCTTCCGAATCGTTCGTGATGTTTTTGGTCAGGTGGTTGGGACCCGCTTCCACGGAAACGGACTCGAACCGAAACGGAGTGGAACTCAGATTGGTCAGCCAGATCTGCTCTTCGTCGACCGGATAATGGACGAAGGTGTACTTCCGCCACTTCTTCCGGGAACCTTGCGACTCTGGGTCAGTAAGGACGAACGAGAGTTCGGGTCTCGCACGCTGATCGGTGCCGCCGATGTCGACACGAAGACGTACGGGACGAGCCGCCGGGAATCGAATGCTAATTTTGTGCGGGATGCCAGGTCGTAGGACTGGCAGCGTTGCCTGAAACGTGTCATCCACCGGCAGGACAGTGACGGACTCGCCAACGTGTTCGGCTTTTGGCAAATTGTTCGGTGGAGTTACCGATTGAACGCTCGACCCCGGGATGAAGCGTGTCGCTGGTTTCGGAAGCCATTGTCCCACAGACCAAGAAGATTCGGACGGTCGAATCGTACCGACGGTTTCCCACGGGGCTGGCTCTTCCGTTGGTGCGATTCCCTCAGGACGCATCACCAAGAAGGGACGGCCAACGCGAGCGATGGAGGGTTCGCGTTTACGAAGACGTGCCCATATCTTCTCGTCATCCTCCAATACTTCGCAACGGAGCTCGTAGATGCCTGGTGAATCGGGAGCAAGTTCGTCGATCGAGATTGGGGGACAATTGCCCTGTTCGTCGGTATGAACGGGGTGGCGTTGAAGCAGTACCGTTTCACCGTGGCTAACACGAACAACGGAGTACTGAAGCGTCAACTCGCGTGAGGCATGGTCCGCCACCGCGTTCAAGCCAAGAGACAGCTTCAGATCGGCGCCAGGCTCGTAAACAGGTACCGGGTTCAAGCCCGTGAGACGGATCTGGTCCCCAGCCGAGCGTTTGACTGACCATTGAAAGCCGTTGTCGGTCGCCTTGGGGTCGTCGATCGGTTCGGACTTGGTCACACGTCCCTGGAGCAAATCGACAAGCGATATCTCATGGACATTCGGAGCAGCGTTCGAATCGGGGTTTCGATCGTCTTGCAGAAATTCGATGGCAATCTTGGCGTCTCTCGAAGCACGCACGCGAAACCGTACGGCTCCCTCCTCGACGGGAAAGCGAGGTCGAAACGAAAGCTGTTTTCGATCATCACTGTGAGTGAATGCGCCAGTCGTAAGCTCTGACTGAGAGTGGTTCTCGAGGTCGAGCAACTGGGAATCGTTTGCGGCAGGATCGATTACACGAAGTCGGACGTTCCAGAATCGGGCGTCTTGTTTCGCCCAACGGCAATCCAGGCTGACATCCAGCACTCCGCCCTGAGACGTTTCAGTTGGCGTCGTGTCGTCAACAAAGGGAACTGGCTGCCCCTCGATTGCGGAGGCTGTGTCAGTGGCGATCGCCAGACCGACCACGCTGCAAAAAACAGCGATTGTTAACGCGCAACGAGACCCCTGCACCGAATGTGCGGCGATAGCCGAAAAGATCCATGGGCAAAGACTTCCCTGTCTAGCCATCAATCATCTTGGGAGTGCGCGTCATCGTGGAGCGCCCAATGGAACGCTCCCTGTCACTCGGGACACTAACCCCAGAAGCTCGACGAGGTAAAGATGAGTTGTGTCAGATAGGCGTTCTTGCTTTGACGCCCTCGGTTTCACACTGCCGTTTCACGGTCCAAAATCACGATACCGGGGCGTCTGATCCCCAAGGGTTTGTCCAATCACTCCAGCTTTCCAAGTAGGACGCGTACGCTTCACAACCGCTCGCACGTTCCTCGATCCAGGCCTTGGCCGATTGAACGAGTTCAATCTCCTGGTCGAGGGTCGCCTTCCCCATCAGCACTTGTGTACGCAAAAAGACAAAGTACGTATCCAACACGTCACAGCGGCAATAGTCACTGATCGCCTTCTTGTTCCCATCATCATGCTGCTGTTGGACCTTGTCCCCGGTCAGTCCCATTTTGCCTGGCTTTCCTAAAAGCTGAGCGACCAAATTGAGGCCTCCGTTGCAGCGAGCCGCACCGTAATTCGTCAGCACATCCTGCAGGTCCAAATGTGCGTCGGAGTTGTACCGGTTGCGTGGCGTCTTGTAGCCGTCGGATCGGAACCACTTGGGTAATGAGATCCCGTATCGGAAGGCGGCGAGTTCCATCAGCGGAATGTCAAAGGAGCGACCGTTGAACGTCACCCACTGCGGGTGACGGTAGACTTCCCAACCACGCCAAAAGTGCTCCGTAATTACATGGGGCCGAAACTCAGGTTCGTCCAATGAAACGATGTCCAAGAGATGTAGATCGCTCGATACCTTGGCCACCACCACCGCCACAGGCACCTGAAAGGTGTGCGGGATGAAGGTGGTTCCACGTTGTTCCATCAACTCATCTTGGTAAGTGGCGATGGCTGCATCTGCGGAAAGGTTGGCCCCTGGGTAACGAACCTTGGACACGAGTTCGCCATCGGCAACGCTCTCGACGTCAAATACCAAGTGCGCGACTTTCTCGCTCATCTGTTGCCTACGGTTGAATGTGTTAAAACCCTGGACTCGATTGACACAATGTACAACGATTTGCGTTTGTGTTCTAACGTCCCGAATCGGGGAACCTGTCACCACACACTCTGGTCAATGTCATGGCTGCTGATCCTGCTCACGTCACGATTAATCGCGCACGTTTGTTGGAACGTTTCTTGAAGTACGTCCGCGTAGGCACTGCCGCGGACCCCCATAGTGACCAATACCCAAGCTCGCCAAGCCAACGTGACTTGGGCCAGATTCTGTGCGATGAGCTTCAGCAGATGACTGTTCAGGACGCTCATCAGGACGAACATGCGCTCGTTTGGGGGACAGTGCCGGCCACAGACGGAGGCACGAGTCCGACCGTTGCTTTGGTTGCCCACCTGGATACGTCACCAGAGGCTCCGGGCGATGACGTTCACCCTCAAGTGATCGAGAGTTATCCCGGTGGTGACATTGCTCTGCCCTCGGGAGCCACGATTGATGTCGCCTCCTGTCGTGACCTCGAATCGTTGGTCGGCAAGACATTGATCACGACAGACGGCACGACGTTGTTGGGTGGGGATGACAAGGCGGGCGTCGCCATCATCATGGAACTCGCCAACACGCTCATCGAAAACCCGCATCTTGTGCACGGGCCGATTCGCGTGCTTTTCACCTGTGACGAAGAGATTGGTCACGGCACCGACAAGATCGATTTGCAAAAACTCGATGCGTCCGTTGCCTACACGCTCGATGGCGGTGGTGCGGATGTAATCGACCAAGAGACGTTTTCCGCTGATGCGGCGATTGTTCGTTTTGTCGGCCACAATATTCATCCCGCGATCGCCAAGGATCGGATGGTGAATGCGTTACGCGGCGCATCTGATCTCGTTGCCGAGCTACCTCGCGATACATGCACGCCCGAGACGACCGAGGATCGCGAGGGTTTCATTCATCCCTACTCGATCCAAGGTGGTGTTGGTGAAGCGACTGTCGAGTTGATTCTGCGATCCTTCGAATCCGAAGACCTTGCTAAGTATGCGGATCAGTTACGCGAACTTGCGGAGAGCATCGCTGCCAGGTCACCAGGATTGAGCGTTGACGTTGAAATCCGACGGCAATACCGAAATCTGCGTGAGGGGCTGGCGCATCTTCCGGAAGCGGTCACGCTTGCGAAGCAAGCCTTTGAGAATCTCGGCCGTGATTACACCGGAGCCATCATCCGTGGCGGAACTGATGGAAGTCAGCTGACAGAGAAAGGTTTGCCGACGCCAAATTTGTCAAGCGGCCAACACAACATTCACGCCGTGACCGAGTTCGCTTGCTTGGACGAGATGGTCGCTGCGGTCGAACACTTGGTCGAACTGCTAGCGCTGTGGAGTCAGCAAAAGTCGTGAACATCGTCCCGATCTCGGGAGCGAGACGGAGTGCAGTCGGTCATGCGATCAAGAGGTCGCGTCATCCGCCGGTGAGTTGGCAACGCGGATTTCACTGGACGTGACGGAGACGATTCCTTCGATGTCCGGATGACCGTAGGCTGCGGCGCCGGTGTGAACGATCAGGTTCGGCGAAATCTGAGCGATGCCCGCGTGGTGCGTATGGCCGCAAAGTACGCGAAACTGGCAATCGGGCCGCGCCTGACTTTTTTCTCTTAACACGCTTCCGAGCTGGCCACAGACGAAGAAGGGTGCCCAGTTGTCATCGGTCGTATTGCCCTCATACCAACATGCCTCTCGAAAGGGCGGCACATGCGTTAGCACGACCACTTGCTTGGTATCCTCAGGCAACGCGGTGAGTTTTGCGGTGAGCCGTGCGGCAGCCTCCGCACCCAAATCGTGCAACTGTTGCTTCCAACCATCGGTTGGCGCTTCGTTGAAGTCTTGGATCTGCGGAAAGTCGTTCAGGCGAATCGTCGAAGTTTCAAAGTCGCCCACGGTCGCGTCGCCCCAACCATCTTCACCGACCAAGTATGCCGCGGGCGCCAATTCGATGGCTGACAAGTCAGTCAGGTAGTGAAGCAGAGGGTGGTCGCGGCAGGCATGGATCACCGCTTGCCGCGTCGCATGAAACGAGCTGCGATAGAAATCGTGATTGCCCAACACAAAATAGATTGGCGTGTTGAGCGTTTCGACCATCCTGCGAAGCTGAAAAACGACATCGTCACCCTCGGAGATATCCCCGGTGATGACGATGCCTTGAGCCCCGTGCGAGGCGATCGATTCGATCCACTCGCTCCATGCGTTCACTTGAACGTGATTCAAGTGCGGATCAGTTGTCCAAAGGAGGTCCACTGGCTATACCGCCGCGGAAGCCTCTGCGGCCGCCGAAAGGGCTTCGGCTTTGTCGGTCTGCTCCCAAGAAAAACCTTCTCGACCAAAATGACCACCAGCGGTCGTTTGCCGGAAGACAGGACGCCGCAACTCTAAGTGCTCGATGATTCCAGCGGGATGCAGAGGGAAGTGTTCGCGAACGAGTTCGCAAAGTCTCGCGTCATCGATCTTGCCGGTTCCTTCGGTATCGACGTGGACACTGACAGGCTCGCTGACGCCGATCGCGTAGGCGAGTTGCACTTCGCAACGATCCGCCAAACCAGCTGCCACGATATTCTTGGCGACATAGCGAGCCATGTAGGCAGCAGATCGGTCCACCTTGGTCGAGTCTTTGCCGCTGAAAGCGCCGCCACCATGCCGGCCCCAGCCGCCATACGTGTCGACGATGATCTTACGACCCGTCAAGCCACAGTCGCCGTGAGGACCACCGACCACGAATTTGCCCGTTGGGTTGATGTGGTACTTGATGTCGCCCTTGTCCAATTCCGCAGGAATCGAAGGCTTGACCACCTTGTTGATGATGAAGTCTTGAATCTCTTCGTTCGTAACATCCGGGTCGTGCTGGGCACTGACCACAACCGTATCAATGCGAACTGGTTTGTTGCCTTGGTACTCGACCGTTACCTGGCTCTTGTTGTCGGGCCGCAGCCATTCCACTTCCTTGTTGAATCGAGCTTCGGTGATGCGATTGATGATGCGATGCGACAGAGCGATCGGAAGCGGCATCAGTTCAGGCGTGTCCTTGCAGGCATAGCCGAACATCAAACCTTGGTCACCCGCTCCGATATCTTTTCCCGAAGAATCATCCGAGTTGACACCTTGGGCGATGTCGGGACTTTGTGTGTCGAGTGAGACCAAAACGGCACAGGTGTCACCACAAATGCCCATCTCGTCATCGGTGTAGCCGACTTCATTGATGACTTCGCGTACGACCTCGGAGTAGTTGACGCGGGCCTTGGTGGAGATTTCTCCGGCGATCACCGCCATTCCGGTCGTCACCATGGTCTCGCAGGCGACGCGGCTGTAGGGATCTTGTTCAAGCAGCGCATCAAGAATGCCATCGGAAATTCGATCAGCAAGTTTGTCGGGATGTCCCATGCTGACCGATTCGCTTGTAAACAGGTATCGAGCGTTGCTCACGACGGTATTCTCCGTGCTCAGCCACCTAGCCGGTGGGGTCGGGTTACGAGGTTGTTCTGCCATAAATTAGTTCGCCGATGCGTTTCTGAGAAGTCTCAGACCGATAGATCCCGTTTTCGAGGCACACTTTTCTCCGAAATGGGTTAGAACTGGATTCGCAATGGCAGACCCAGCCCCCCCCTCTCAAATCGTATCTGGCGGCGAATTCGCGGAGATTGTCCCGCCGGAGAGGACGACGCCTGCGCTGATCATGTCGCTGGTCTTGCACGTGGTGCTGCTGACCTCGATCGGATTGATCTGGAGCCGCACCGCCAATGGAACGGGCGAAGAAGCGGATCGTCCGGTCGGAATCGCTCTGGTGCACCGAATGCCGGATCGAGACCGCTACGTCGACGCGGCCGATGTGCCAGACGTACAAACCGAAGCGACCACCGAAAGCGACGCAAGTGCGTCATCGTCCGCTGCGGCCCCGCCAGCCGATCTTTCCCCACCGCTTGATCTGGCAGGCGTATTGCAGTCGATGCAAGCAACGCCCTCCCCCGTTTCAGGGACAGGACTGACTGGGGAAGCAGATCTCGACGGGGATGCTTTTTCCACGGGTCCCGGCACGGGATCGGAAGGCGATTCTGCGGAAGCGACCACGATGGTGTTTGGGATCTCCGGAAGCGGGTCACGGTTCGTCTACGTTTTCGACAGGTCTGACAGCATGAACGGTTTCGGCGGCAAGCCTCTACGTGCTGCCAAGTCAGAGTTGATTCGAAGCTTGCGAACACTGACGGAACGACAAAGATTTCAACTGATTTTCTACAACGACAAACCGACGCCCTTCAAAATGTCGGGCGTGCCGCTGCAGATGATCTCTGGCGAAGAGGCGTACGTCGCACTGGCCGAAAGCTACATTCGGTCGATCGCCGCGTTTGGCGGAACGGAACACGAATCGGCGATCAAGATGGCTCTGCGAATGGCACCGGATGTAATCTTTTTCCTGACCGACGCGCGGATACCGCGACTATCCACACAGGAGTTGCGTGAGATCAAGAACCGAGCGGATGCAAGCGGCGCGACGATTCATGCGATTGAGTTTGGTGCCGAACCGATTGCGCCCCGCGATAGTTTTCTCCGCGATTTAGCAAGCCAGAATCGCGGGCAGTACCGTTACATCGATGTTCGGAGTCTAGGCGGTGGGGGACCGGTTCCTGCGCCCGATCGACCTCCTGTCGAGACGAAGAGCCCGGCTCCGTGAGCGTTATGCCAATCGTTCGATTCTTGTTACTGCTCGGGTGTTGCGCAAGTATCGCTGCGTCGGCGAAGGGTGTGGATCGTGTATGGATTCAACCGCCACGTCCCACGTCGACCGAAAGTGATTGGTATCCTCGCTCGATTGAAGTTCGAGAAGGTCGCGTCATTCTCTTTGACGGAAAGCAGCTTCGCGTAATTTGTACCGGTGATGAAGCGGAAACCGTGATCGCGTCCGGACGTGTCATTTGGATTGAGCCCGATCCGGTATCCGATTTGGAGCAGGAGGCAGTTGACCTGTTTGAACAGGGTGAGCACGCCGCATCCCTGCTGAGGCTTCCTGATATTTTGAAACAGCGCCCGCCCGTGTGGCGGCAACAACGGATCACCATGTTGTCTGCCGTGAATGCTTGGTTGAGCGGGCGCGCGAGTATCGCATTGGAATTGGTCGGTCAACTCGATCGACGGCCTTTGCCACTCGCTGTGGTTGCCTGGCTTCCGATCGCCTGGGAGAACGGAGCTCTTTCCACGGAGACACTGGAGGCGGCAAAGAATCGTTTGGAGGATCCGTCGCCGGCAGTTCGCTTGGTGGCCGCCAGTTGGCTCCTGTCGGCGTCAGATCGCAATCAAGCGATCACGACGTTGAAGAGTTTGGAGCAACACCCACGCGTCGAGATCGCGCGTCTTGCGGAGGTCCTGTTGTGGCGGATCACAGCGCCGCCGCAGGTCGCAGACTTGGCGACGCAGTGGCAAGCGAGGTTGGACGCATTGCCGATGGCGCTGCAAACCGGACCCACGAAAACTGTCATCAACAAACTGCGCGCTGCGGGTCAGTCCGAACGGGCGGATCAGTTGAAGTGGTCGTTAGAAGTGACGCCAATTCAGCCATCCTTCGATAGGCCGCGTTCATCCAAGTGATCGCAGCATCTGGGTCGCAGGCGTCGCGGGTCGCAGTGGTCACTGTGGCTTGCGCGTGATCTTTAGCGACGCAATTGGCGGTTACGATCGGCAACGCTGGGCTGAGACGGGGCCTCCCAAACTTGGAATTCTGCCCACACCGGCAGGTGATCCGAGATCTTGAGCGCCTCGTCACGCGAAATGCGAAGATTGCGTTCCAAGTCGAACACGCCCCAACGGCCTGTGAATTCGCGGGTCGCCTGACCTTGGAACAGGATGTTGTCGTACGCCTTGTTCTGCCGAGTATTGGTCATGACTCCGCTGATCGCCCAGTGCATCCCGGGGATCTGCCCAAGTCTGCCGAGCTGCTTTTCGCTAGCGTTGAGGTCACCGAGCAGAATAACGTCGTCCTCGTCGGCGCGGGCGCGTTGCATGACCTGATAGACATCTGCCAACGCGGCGATTTCTTGGGGCACTTCATCCGGGTCCGTGTGAATGTTGACCATCCAAAAGGTGAAGGCTTGGGCGGGTGATTGCGTCCGCGCTCGAAAGCGAGTGACGAAGGGTTCTCGGTGCAGTAGATCCTTGGGGTCCGTCATTGTTCCAACGGACGTCGGGTCATGCTCCACGGTGTTGGTGTTGAAGACAAAAGCGTACTGCTCGGTGCTGACGGTGCGACCTAAACGTGGTCCGATGATGAAGCTATACCGACTTCCATTTGCATTGATGGCTGAGACAAGCTCCGGCAGGATATTGTCATCTTTGGCACGTACTTCTTGAATGGCAATCAGGTCAAACTGCCTCAGGATGTAGGCAAGCTTTTCGGTCATCCCCGGTTTGGAAAGCTTGCTCTTGCCAAGGACTTGGATATTAAAGCTTGCCACCACCAAGCTGCTCTTTTGCTGCGGAGCTGGCTGGCCCGCCTGGGCTCGAGCTGGGATTTGGGCACGGGCGGACTGAGGAATTTGCGCGGAAGCGAGTTGCGCCGGCACACCTCCTTGTCGAGCTCCGTCCAAGCGGTCTCCCACCATGGCCGACGCGGATTCTCGGAGCGCCGTTCGATCCAGACTCTCGCCGTTGGCTGTCTCTTTGAACAGGTTTTTGACGAACGGACCGACCACGGGCAGATCGGGATTCAAGTAGCCGCCAATGCCGCTGCCGGAGACGCCGGTGAATAGCAACCAGGTCAGGATCGAGAAACGAGACTTCTTGCGTGCCATGACAGGCCTCCATGCCCGTAATCGCGCCGAACGATCGATGTGGTGGTAGTTAGTTGGACGTTGGATTCAGCGATGCCGCTGCAATCCGTGATAGCCGGGTGTTGGACGATTCTGCGGCGGACTTGAGCGCTTCGGTGGAAGTCGCTGAGGACGCACCGATCTTGCCCAAGGCCCAGGCCGCGCGCTCTTGGACGGACGCGTCCTCCGACGACAAGGCCTTGGCGATGCAATCTTGGCAAGCCTGAGCTTCATGGCCGGCGCGACCCAGCAGCGTGATGGCCCAATAGGCGACCAACGGATTCTGTGAGGAAACGAGTGGCTGAAGCGGCTCCAAAGAAGAGTGAAGCGGCGGGCCCAGCTCCTCGAGCGCCGCAACGGCCCAGTCACGGACTTCCGGTTCATCTCCACAGGCTTGAACGAGGTCCACCGCAGCGACGACTGCATCGCTGCCCATCTGTGCGAGCAGCTCGGCGGCTTCCGCACGTTCGGTTAGGTCCGAGCTGTGGAGCTTTTGTTGTTCTTCCATGACACTTTTCATCGTCGAGCGTCCACTCAACGCAGAGACCGTTTGTCGAGACTGACCGCCGTTACATCTTGTCAGCGGTCTGGCACAGCACGTCGTTACTGACCGAGGACGGTTGCTGAATAGAGGAAATGAGGAAACACGGCAAGATCGAGACTGTGCAAAACGACGGCTGGGGTGTTCCGCAAAGACCGTGAAACTCAGAACCTGAAACAGCTCGGATAACCGTGGTGCAGAGGTGGTCCCGTGCGCCATGGGCGATCGAACGCGCACATTCACATGGGACGCACCGACGCCGGGAAACACGTCTGACAATCGCAGTGCAAGATCGCAGTGCAAGAGAAAAGAGAGTTCAGGAAGAGAGCGCAGCCTCGACGTCGCGAACTTCCCCATAGTGAAGCTTCAAGGCCAATCGCCCACATCGCTCTTGGAACTGTGCCGGCGTGTCTTGGCGACCTGCCAGGCACAAGTCGTCGATCCACTCTGGCCACTCTTCAAGGATTCTTTCGGCGAGCTTGCGCCGACCTTCATCGTCCAACAAACCCATTGAGACGACGCGATCGACGCGTCCAGGACGTGATCCGATACCATCGGGTTGACCAATGGCAGGATCGATTCGGTCCAAGTGGTTGGTCGTGATCATGACCATCAAGCCGTCGGCGCGCTGGACGCCGTCGAGACAATTCAACAGGCAATCAAATGTCAAACCAGGGCCATGATTGATGGCGACATTCTTTCGACCCTCAAAGACCGCGTCGATATCCTCCATCAATGCCATGCAGGGAACTTCCGCAAGCATCTGGTTCCAAGCCTTCAGCAGTTCGTCGTTCTTCAGCGTTGCCAGGTCGAATACGAATACGGGCAAATCGAGGTCTTCGGCAAGCGCCCGTGCCAAGGCTGTCTTTCCAGTACCGGGAGCCCCATGAAGCAAGTACCCGCGACGCCAAGGTAGACCACGTTCACGATGCCAGTCTTCGGTGTCGCGCCAACGTTTCGCTTCTTGCACGAGGTCGAGTGTTTGATCGTCCAGCGAAAGGCGATCCATGGCACTGCAGGTAGCCTCCGGGTCGGGGCCAAAGTCGCTCAAGTGCCAATCGAGCGGCCGATGTCCGAGGCAGGCACGAATGTCGGTACCACTGGTGGGACAGCCTCCACCCCCTTTGCCCTTCAACGTCACGGTCGCCGTGTTCCCGGCCGTACCATGAATGAAACGGATCGAGTGTCGACGTCCGCCGGTCGACTCGTATTGGCGGACCTGTTGGTTGAAGAATTCCGTCGCTTGACTGACAAAGGAATCGGGATCCATTGAACCGCGTGCAAATGTCACGGAGATCGTTTGATAGTCGTAGTCGGCGGCCTGCAGACCCTCCTCCAAATCGCCCAAGCCATCTTTACTCTTCGCGACCCAAATCGGACGCCATCCTCTCCAGTAAATCCGACCCGAGGGCGGCGCGATTTCCATCGAGACGAGCTGGACACGTTGGCGTGGGCGGACAAACAACTTCCAGCCGACATAAGCGCGCGGGCCAAATCGAGAGGCGGTGAAATGGTGCTTCAGGTACATCAGCACGGCATCCGCCTGATAGCCGCTGACGGTGATTTTGACGACCACACGACCGGCCACCTGTTGGTACAAATTCTTCACATGGCTCCAACCGGTCGCCACGAGCGTCAATGCTGCAGCACCCCCGGCCAGCATCCAGCCATTCATCAAATCTTCCACTGCGATTCCTGTGATTGCGAAAAGAAGTCCGAGCGGTCAGTTCATCAAACATTCCCGACGGTATCCATGCTCAGACACAATGAGCTGTTGGAAGGTTCCCTTAGAAGGTTGTGTCTGGCAAGGTTCCGTCGGCGAATGCTTGGTCGCCGAAAGTTGTCACGACGCCGACAAGCCGGACTCGAAGAATGCGATGGATCTGCTATCGTGGGAGCGGCATCGCGCCGCCTCAGTATCCTCTGACGCGGCACCAAGACTCATGCGGGAACCGATAGCATGTCGACCATTTTCTCCAAGATCATTGCGGGTGAGATCCCCGCGGACGTGTTGCATGAGGATGAGCTGTGTCTCGCCTTTCGTGACATCAATCCGCGAGCACCAACTCACTTTTTGGTGATTCCGAAGAAGGAAATCGTGTCGTTGGCTGATTTGACTGACGAGGACGAAGCGATTGTTGGGCGATGCGTGATGGTCGCGTCGAAGGTTGCGGCCGCGGAAGGGCTTGAGGGTGGTTACCGAATGGTCGCCAATACGCGCGACGATGGTGGTCAAGAGGTCCCGCATTTGCATTTTCATGTGTTGGGTGGACGTAGGATGGCGTGGCCACCGGGCTGAACCAGTCCGTAATACAGCCGTTTCTCGATGACCTTGTCTGCGATTGTCCATGACCAAGTTCGCTTACCTGTCCGAACGTTTAAACGAATTGGAATTGCGGGGGCGCTTGCGGAGCTTGGTGCCACGAGAGGTCTCCGGTGTTGAGTTGACGGAACCTCACGGGCAACGCTTACTGAATTTCGGTGGCAACGATTATTTGGGACTTGCCGCACAACCCAACCAAATCCCGTCGCAGTCCGATGCGGATGCCGCGCTTGGTGGCAGCGGCGCGAGCGCATTGCTGAGCGGTTGGACGACCGACCACGAGTTGCTCAGTAAGAAGATCGCTTCACTGGAAACGACAGATTCTGCGGTGGTGTATCCGAGTGGATATGCAGCTTGCAGCGGTACGGTGGCGATTTTGGCCGAGGATGGAGATTGCATCCTGAGCGATCAGCTGAATCATGCGTCACTCATCGACGGTAGCCGATTATCTGGCGCTGATTGCACGGTCTATCCGCATCGAGATTGGCAGGTCGTTGAACGATGCTTGAAAGAGTCACGCCACAAGTACCAACGTGCGTGGATCATTAGCAATGCGGTATTTGGAATGGACGGTCACATTGCGCCGCTGGAGCAATTGGTCAGAATTGCGGAGCGATACGACGCCTTTCTGATCGTTGATGAGGCTCATGGGACGGGCGTATTAGGTGACGATGGATCGGGCGCGTGTGCAGCATTGGGTGTCAAAGGAGAGGTTGCGGTTCGCATCGGAACGCTCAGCAAAGCGGTCGGCAGTCAGGGCGGATTTGTGGCCGGCCCGACTGTGCTTGTCGACTATCTGATCAATCGCAGTCGGTCGTTGATCTATAGCACTTCGCTGTCGCCACCGGCCGTCCGAGCAGCGATGGAAGGGATCGATAGAATCGTCGATGAACCAGAGCGGCGCGCACGGCTGCAATCAATGGCCCGGCATGTTCGTGATGCCCTGTCCATCGATGCCGGATCCAGTTTAGAAGCCTCCGTGCCCATCATTCCGCTGGT
This sequence comes from Rubripirellula sp., assembly GCA_051010815.1. Lineage (GTDB taxonomy): Bacteria > Planctomycetota > Planctomycetia > Pirellulales > Pirellulaceae > Rubripirellula. The sequence goes on along the minus strand of JBPCVD010000006.1, from coordinate 8,310 downwards.
TGTGGGACGCGATGATCGCGCAGTTGAGCTGGCCGGACAATTGCGGAAACGTGGTTTCTACGTGCCAGCGATTCGCCCACCGACCGTGGCCGAAGGCTCCGCAAGGCTCCGAATTTCGCTCTCGGCGGCGCATGACGACGAGATGATCGAGGCATTGGTGGATGCGATTCAGGCGATCACCTGAATCTTCCTCGCTAAGAGTGCCTCGGTTTCCCACGGATTTTGATGTTCGCAGCCAGTCGGGGCAGGAATAATGGAAATTCCCTGCGTTTGTATCTGAAATCGAAATCTACCTAAGAAGGTGGATCGTCGTTCGTTTACACCGTGCAGCGAGCCAATCGCTGAGAATGTTTCCCATTCTCTCGGGTGTCGCCCAAATGCGGCGGGTCGCCTCGACTTCTCTGAATCCTTTCGTTTTGGAACTCTCCGTCATGTCCATGGTTCGCCAACTCTCGCGTCGGCCGCTGGTGCGCTCCGGCTCGCTATCGAAACTGACCCTGTGGATGATTCTTGTACTCGCCGCAGTGAACGCGCCCAACGCGATCGCCGCACCCATCACCTGGATGGAGAGATATGCCTTGGCTGAGGATCGTGAGCAGATGCTCGCGGAGCTCATTCCTGGAAGTGACGACTATTACTTCTATCACTGTCTTTACTACCAAACGACGGGACAGCTTGAGCGAAGCGAAACGATTCTGCGGGAATGGCTCGCTGATCATGAAGGTCGCGAGACGCCAACCATCTCGGCGATGACCGACCGCCAGCGATTGCTTGCCTATGGCAACTCGCCGCAACGGACGATCGACTACCTGGTTCGACGACTTGGCATCAAGCTGAACCATACCCCACCCGTCACCAAGAACGCGCGTCGATTTCCTAGCCAGCTTGATGTCGCCAAGCTCGATGTCGATCGCCTGGTCAAAGAAGCGTTGCAGCGGAACGACACGCTCAAGCCGCAAGCCATGCGGTTTGTGGCAGAGCAGTTTCGTCAGGGGAAAATTGCGGGTTTCAAGATCAATTTGAAAGAGTTTTTGCAACGAGTGGATGGAGCCTACCTTGACGACCTTGACGACCTGGTGATTCAAGAGTTGTCGAGTCGAAAAGCCAACGAACGTCGGTTCGGCGATTTACGCGCGCATCAATTTCTGACACTGTCAGAACTTCAACAGTTGGCTGAGCGAGTTCCCGATGTTGCTGATGATGACAAGTTCGTCGCAGCGATGCTCCAGAGACTGAGGCCCAGCGACGATCTCGACGCGAGCCGGCAACGTGATGTTCGCGTTGCCTATTTGAAACGGGTCGAGGATTACGTTCAGACGTTGCCGCCAAGCTACGCCAGCATGCAGGCGTCCGCAGCCTACCGGTTGATGGAAGCGAATTTGGAACAGGGGGTTTTTGACCGTGATTTGTTCGAACGCTACCTGCAACTTCCGAGGGTCAGCCCGATCGTGCACGAGGATTGGCAGCGTCGAGTCAATGTCCGCGCCGATTTGAATCAAAACTTCATGAGTCTCGCTTTGCTGCCACCGGTGGGGAACGAGGAACCACTTGTGCGTGCGCACCTCGCTCACTTTCTGCGCGACGCGAAGGACGTGAGTTCGTTCGACAAATACTTGAAGCCAGATTACCTACGCAGGGTATTTGCCGAAACGAAGTTGATGCAGGGGATCGGCCGCGAAGAACAGTGGTATCGGATGTTGAATGCCTCGCAACGCCAAGCCATTCGCGACAAAGTTGAGCTGCGAATCTCGGTCGACAATCCCAAGCACTTCAAGGCGGATCAACCGACACAGCTAAACGTCGATCTCAAGAATATTCCAGAACTCGTGATTCGCATCTACGAAATCAATACGTCGTCGTATTATCGCAACCATGAAAAACTGATCAACACGGACATTGACCTCGATGGTTTGGTGGCGACGCATGAACGAAAGATCGAGTTCAACCAGCCAGCAGTGCGGCGACACGCTGAAACGTTGAATCTGAAGGAGATCGAAGGGCGTGGTGTTTGGATTGCAGATCTGGTGGGCCAGGGAGTGCGCGCGCGGGCATTGATCCGTCGTGGCGAGATTGACCATGTCGATTCTTTCAATGCAGACGGCATGGTGTTTACGATCATCGATGAAAACCGAAAGCCAATTCCGGCGGCGACGATGTGGGTCGGGGCACGCGAGTTCATAGCCGATGACCAGGGACGGATCGTGTTGCCACCGGTCGTCGATCAGGTCTCTCGACGAGCGATCATTAGCGATGGGGAGATTTCGAACCAGGTCAAGTTTCCGCACATGAAGGAGAGCTACCACCTGTCGGCAGGGATGAATTTGGATCGTTCATTGATCCAAAGTGGCGGTGAAACGAAGCTGATGATTCGTCCCCGTTTGATGATGGGGTCGAACCTAATCGATCCAGGCGTGCTGACGGAAGTTTCCGTGCAAATTGCTTCCAAGGACTTGGACGACCTTACGACGAATTATGACGTGAAGGACATCAAACTTAGTCAGAACAAAGAACTCGTGATTCCGATACGCGTTCCATCACGGCTGACGAACTTGAAAGTCACGTTGAGCGGACGGGTCGAGAGACTTGCGGATGGACAGGAGCAGACGCTTCGCACCTCACGGAGTTGGGATATCGCAGGGATTCGCCGCACCAGCTTGACTCATGATTCGTTCCTCACCCGTGATGGCCAGGACTTTGTGATTGAGGTTCGTGGGCGGAACGGTGAACCTGTCGAGCGGGCGAGCGTCCTGGTGTCGCTTACGACCGCGTTGCGAAATGCACCGGTCGAGGAAACGTTGCAGTCAGACGAGTTGGGTCGCGTTCGCTTGGGTTCGCTCGAAGGTGTGACATCGATTCGCTATTCGGTTCCCTCAGGAATTCAACATGAGCGAAGGATTGATCTCGATCAGGTTCGCTGGGCGGATGAGATTCACACGACAACAGATCGAGTCGTGCAGTTGCCGCTTGCAATTCCAGACGACGAAATCACCACTCGTTATCGATTGATGGAGGTTCGCGGTGGCGGCTTTTACGCTGACCGTTCGGATCGGCTGACTGCGGATCGAGGTTTGTTGACAATCGCGAAGCTTGCCGCAGGCGACTACCGATTGCTTGATCAGGCAACGGCAGAGCAGACGATGATTGCGGTGGTTAGCGGCCCCGTTCTGGATTCGGTCGCGGTGGGGGAAACTCGTCACCGCTCAATCACGCGACAGGTCCCGCTGGGCATCGTGTCGATTCGTCGTGGACAGGGTGAATGGAAGATTCAGCTATCAGGGCAAACGCAGACTGCACGCGTCCATCTCTACGCCTCGCGTTATCTTGACGGTTCGTCGCCACTTACCCAACTCGATCTACCGTTGCCGCGGTTGACTGGGCGGCGTGTCCATCTGCCAAGCTCAGGCTACGTGAGTGATCTACGATTGGGCGATGAGTACCAATATGTTTTGCGTCGTCGATATGCGAAAAAATATCCCGGCGTCATGTTGCCTCAGCCAGGGATTTTGTTGAATCCCTGGGAAACCGAAGAAACTTCCAATACGAGCCAAGCAGTGGCCGATGGAGAGCGGCCGCCACCGATGAGCGAGGCTGCACCTTTCGCGGCCATGGAGGATGTGATGGCCAAGTTGCAGGCCGAAGCCGAAGCCGTTAATTCTGACTATGACTTTCTTGCAGATCCGGGACTCTTGCTTTCGAATTTGCAGCCCGATGCACAGGGCGTCGTGACGGTCGCGGACGAATTAGTTCAGGGGCTTCCGATCCTGCAGGTAGTCGCCTGCGATCCAGGGACCATCGTGCAGCGGACGGTCACGGCACCGCTGGACGCTGCGGAGACCGTTGATCTTCGTTTAGCTGATACGCTGAATACGGCAATACCGTTTACGTTCGAGCGAGGAGTGACGATTGCGTCGCCGAACGATCCGCTCGATTTGAAGAGTCTCGGTTCGGCGCAATTGCAGGTCTACGGTACGGTCGGCGAGCTGATGAAGCTCTACAAAACTCTTGTATCCGATCCGCGTCTCAATGACTTCGACATACTCGCCGATTGGAGCAGTCTGGATGAAGACGCAAAAATGGAAGCCTACTCACGCTTGGCTAGCCATGAATTGCATTTGTTTCTTCGGTTTCATGATGGCTCGTTCTTTGAGCAAGTCGTCGTGCCGTACCTCCAGAACAAAAAGGAAAAACAGTTCATCGATCATTGGCTACTCGATGATGATTTGACCCAGTACACAGCGTTATGGCGATACAACGAGTTGAACGCTGCGGAACGCACGCTCCTTTCGATGCGTGTACCGGAGATGAGAACGACCGTTCAACGGCAACTTCAGGAGGTGGTTGCCCAGCAAGACGAGAACTATGCCGCTGTGCGAAGAGGGTTTGAAAGTGCTCTGAAACAGCGTGTAATGGATGCGAAGACACGCTCGCTGGGCCGCCAGTCGCTAATGCTGGGTGATGAAGCGCAGACATGGGAGTCTTTGAGCCGTCGCCGCATGGAGCGACTGGGCAAAGCAGAGGCTCGCTATGACCACCTCTATGCCGACGACCAAGCTGTCGTCGCCGGCTCGGTGATGTTTGGCGGAAGAGTCAGTGGCGGCATTGGCGGGGGTGGCATGGGTGGGGGCGCGTTCTTCCGAAACCTTGACTCCACCAAGCAGTGGGCGGAGCGCCAGTGGGATCAAGTTCGTACCGTCGGTGGACCATCGCCCTCGAGTCTGGTCGGTGTTAATCCGTTTTGGGTTGACATTGCCGCGATGGAGCCGGGGCGAACAGTGGTTTCCAAGCATTTGCTTCGGCCGACGGATAATCGTCACTCGGCGTTGATCGCGCTGGCGCTGAGCGGCTTGCCACTGACGGCCGGCAAAATCGATTTGCCGACCGAAGCCGATCAGGCCTATCGTCCGGAACACGCGGTCGCGGTCGTGACAAAGCGATTGAAACGACTCGACCCAACGGAAACTCCTCATAACCTACTGATTGGGCAGCGATTTGAGACTGTCGAGAAGCAGTCCGCAGAAGGCGACGTCGAGCCAAGCGAATTCCTGACGGGAGTCGCATACAAAGGGCAGATCGTTGTCTCCAACCCAAATGCTTCCGAGCGTACGGTCGATCTTTTCTGGCAACTTCCCGCTGGCAGCTTACCGCTCGCCGGCAATCGATCGACGGACAGCCGAACGGTCACGCTAAAAGGTTTTGCGGTCCAAGCGATTGAATATCAGTTTTACTTCCCCGCCGTCGGCGACTTCGCACACTACGCTGCGACTGTTGCGATCGACGGCAAGTTGATTGCTCGTGGAGAGCCAAAACAGTTTGAAGTGGTTGCCGAACCGGCAGAGTCGACCGTGGTCACGTGGGAACAAGTCGCGGTTTCCGGCTCACCGGAAGAGATTAAGTCGTTCTTGGCGAAGGCGAACCTGCGTCAAATTGAATGGTCCCGCATCGCTCATCGAATGAAGGATCCGAACGTCTTCCGCGTCGTCGTGGATGTCCTCGCGAACGCTAAGATTTCGGTGCCCGAACTTTGGGCGTATGGGTTCATGCATCGGGATGAAGCGGCCATGAGCGGCTATCTCTCGATGCGATCTGATCTGTGCGGACGTGTCGGCCCAGTCTTTCAAAGCACGCTGCTTGTCGTCGATCCGATTGAACGCCGCAGCCTGGAGTTTCTCGAGTACGCGCCGCTCGTTCGCGCAAGAATTCACCGCTTGGGAGAGGACAATGAAATTTTGAATCCTACCTTCCACGGTCAGTACGAACGGTTCGCGAGGGTTCTCGGGTATGCCAGTCAGATCGGACCGGAGGATCGACTTGCTTTGACTTACTATTTGCTGATTCAGAATCGAATCTCGGAGGCAATTGAGTCGTTTGCAAAGGTCGATCGTTCTCAGGTCGATACCAAGCTGCAGTACGACTATCTAAGCGCCTATCTTTCGATGCATCAGGGAAACTATGCGGCGGCAGAGAAACTTGCCAAACAACACGCTAACCATGCCGTACCACGATGGCGTGAGAGATTCACCATGATGCGGTCGCAATTGCGTCAACGTCAACGACTGAATGAGACTGAGAAACTCGTGTCGGTTGAGCAGGACTCTTCGCGCGAGCGACTGGAGGAAGGTTCCGGTGACTTGTCGGTGATCGATCGAGAACGGCGACAGGAACTCGCTTCGGATCAACAGCCCGAAGTGATTGTTCGTGTCGAGGGAGACTCGCTGCGGATTGACCACCGACGTGCGAAAGAGGTGAGCATCAACTTCTACGGAGTCGATTTGGAGCTACTCTTCAGCAAAGCACCGTTCGTGAGGGAGGATCTGCAGCGGATGGCGATGGTACGTCCGACTCGCAGTGACTCGCTGAAATTCGACGAGTCCACCGGCATCGCACGGATGGAGTTGGATGGCAACCTGCGACGACAAACGTTGCTAATCGAGGCGGTCGCGGGTGCTGCACGGTCGACGGCGTTGTACTACGGGGGCGACATTACGACCTACGTATCGGAGAGCTATGGCCAACTTCAGACGACTGATATGCGATCGGGGCGTCCGATCGCGACCGCTTACGTCAAGGTGTACGCCAAGTATCCCGACGGACGCGTCAAGTTTTACAAGGATGGTTACACTGACGCTCGCGGACGATTTGACTATGTCAGTTTGAGTGCCGCCGATGCCCAAGGTGCCAGCCGGTATGCGATCCTGGTCATGAGTGACGAACTGGGCGCCACAGTGCACGACGTCGCCGCGCCGAATCAGTAAACTTCCGGAGCTCGCAATTGCGGCTGGCGTGAAGAATTGCATCTCGTGGCTCGTTTTCACAGCGAGTCACGGATATCACTTCGTATAATGCGCGCAACGGAAAGGGTCCTAGCGCGACGTTCATTGCAGTTGGAGCTTCCATCGATGGAAGCTCGATGAGCTGTCGCGAGAGCTACCCCGAGGGTGCCAAGATGAAGATCGCGACGAGTCTCACGCTGTGGATGTTGTTGGTAGCGTTCGCGTACGGCCAACAAGAATTTGAATTGATCGAGCCCACCGGTCAGGTGAGCGCGACAGCTGAACTTCAACGAGGTCGTTTGCTGGTCTACGGACAGAATGGACAGCGGCTGTACTTTAGCCGTGATGCTCAATACGATTCGACCGACGGCCAGTTTGCAGGATACTTTAGCGTCGAAATCAATCGGGCGCTTCGCTTCCCACGCTCGGGGTCGGGCGTGATGCAGACGGCAAGTTTGAATGATCCTCGCCCGCGTTTTCGTAATTCGCGTCGGATCGTCCGAGCGATTGGCCGACACGGCGCGATCGCGGCGCCATTGCCAATCGTTCCGCCGCCGATAATCGCGGGTCGAGTCACGACTCCGTACGGTGATCCGTTTGCTTACGGCTACCCTGTTCCCGTTCCGCTTGCTCAGTCCGTGTTGATTGATTCGAGCATCGTGCCCAATCCCCCATTACCGCCGGCCCGCGTCGAACTTCGAAACGACGGCCCGCGAGAAGTTCAGGTCGGTGTGATGGATCTACAAAACCCATCTGGGAACCAGTCGATGCGAATTCGGCCGGGCGAGGCGGCGGAAGTTCAATTGATGCGTGATTCTGGAGGTCAGCGGATCGAACACTACCGCGTAGTCAACTCGTTTGGTCAGTCGGTGACCCGAGAGATCGTGACCGCAGTTGTGCCCGCGACACGGTATGAGATTGTGGTTCACGAATGGGCGATGCAATCGGTCGCGATCGACCGTACGGGCAAGAGCCCCAATGTGATTGAGGACATCAACTTTCAGGGCCGGGGTATCGGTCGTTTCTTGTTGCCCGCGGGTCCAGCTTTGCAATCGGGCGTGATTGGCGTTTACAGTGCGGCGGCAAGCCAAGGCAACGCTGGAACGGTTCAGCCGATCGTCCCGACGGAAGATCTTCCCGTGCGTGGCAACAACGCCCGGCGATTGGAAGACGCAGTGCTGGAGGCTCAACGCGCAGCCCAGCGGCGAGCGTCAGGGCGTTGAACTGAGCACGGATACCTGAAGACATCGATCGCTGCCGTCGGATGTTCGATCCGTTGTACGTTCGTGTCACGTTTCATCGAAAGTTGAGCATCGCAGCCAGATCGAGACGAGTTCAAACCTTGCGAATGAATTCTTCGGCGTAACTTCGGACTTCGCTGCCGTTGAGCACATGGACCATCCGAAGCTGTTGGACCTGTTCGTCGCTGAACGAACTGAGGGGGACATGAACCAGATGTTTCTTGTGCCGTCGCGCCAATCTTCGAAAACCGCTCCCAGGTGGCAATGAAGAAAGCAATGCAATTTCCCTTCCCTTGGAG
>JBPCVD010000005.1:0-15030 GCA_051010815.1 Rubripirellula sp. | reverse complement strand
GGTGGGTCCTCCAAGTCAGCCGCTGACAGACCTGAATTCGCCGTTTGGGGGTCCGCAATGTCCGAAGCGGCTACGTCATCGGATCCAGCACCATCGGATTCAGCATCTGCGGGTCCAGCGTCCGCGGTCTTGGCAGCGTCGTCCGCCGCGGCCGGGGGAACACTGGAATCGGCTCTCGCGATCGGTTGGCCTGACTCCGTGGGGGAATCCGTTTGGAATGCCCAACTTGACGGTGCGGTCAGGGCGAGGGCGAGCAGCAACAGGGAGAGTCGTGCGGCGGGCATGGTCAGCTCACGAGCGGCGATGGGAGAACGAAGGTGGTGGCGAAAATCACCGCCGGACACAAACTAAGGCCTTCGACGTCACAAATCGACACCATCCCGGAGTGAGAAACCATCCTAGAGCTCGAAAATGCGGGAAAAGTCGCCGGGACTGTTCGTTAACGCTCGTGGTCATCGCCCCTTCAGTAGCAGGGGTCGCCCTCCGCTAACCTGACACACGTACAGTAGCCTGGTGGTTGAATGCCGTAGAACGGGTGCCGAAGAAAGGTCGCTCGCTAGGAACAAGGGATTTCCGACGGCGAAAAGCTCGCGGGATCCGTACAGAGTTGTGCGGTGAGAAGAAGTGGTCAGGGGCGGGCTCGAACCGCCGACACCGGCCTTTTCAGGGCCGTGCTCTACCAACTGAGCTACCTGACCGTGGAACAACGTCCTCGACACTCTAATCAGTGCGAAAACTATCGGAACCACCCGTGTCGATCAATTCGACGTTGGGCGATCGTAGGGTATGATGCGTGAGCTCGTCAATCGGTTCGGAGGGGCGGTTCGTTGGTTGCGTAATCTCTCACCACTGAAATCTGTCTATCCGAAGGTTCTCATTCAGGTTTGATCATGGCGATTCGTCAAAGAATCCGTTCGCACACACTTCACCTCATCGCATTTGGGGCGACTGTCAGCTTGCTCAGCGTGGCGCCCAGAGCGAGAGCCTACGAGCCAACCGGACCGGTCGTGACCAAGATGATCGATCGGGGCATTAGCTATCTTGAACAGCTGGGTGATTCGGCTTTTCCAGGGGGCGAAGCGTTTAGCAACTTTGCGGGCGAGGCCATTTTGGTTGGCTATGCACACCACAAGTGTCGCCACGATCCAGAAAGCCCAGTGGTGAAACGCGGGTTGAGCGCCGCCAAACGGATCGTCGATGGCTTCGAGCGTGGTCAGGGGGAAAACCAGCAGAAGCGGGTCTACCTGATCGCGATGTGCGTCTTGCTCTTCGCGGATGTTGATCCTCAGGGCTACGAATCTGAGTTGAGAATTCTGCAGGAGCAACTTCTGAATGGGCAGAGCCCCAACGGTGCCTACTGCTATCCGGGGGATGAGCCGTCGAAGAGTGGCGATGTATCTCAAACTCAGTACGCACTTCTGGCGATTTGGACGTTGGATCGAAACGGAATCCCACTCGATTACGACCGCGTCGCATCGACGATTCAGTGGATGTTGCGAGTACAGGATCCCACAGGTGGTTGGCCCTATCACGGAATTGATCCAGGACCTGGGTCGCCAAACAGTCGACAGGGAAAGCTAGGGATGTCGATGGCACTCGCCGGAGGCAGCAGCGTGCTCATTGGAGGTGATGCGTTGCGACTTTGGGGCGAGACTGTGGACGACGCCGACCCGGGGATTCCCGGTCTGCCCAAGGCGATCAAAATCTACAAAGAGGACAAGAACGTTCAACGGAGAAAGCGGGCATCGATGTCCGAAACGCCGATCAAACGTTCCATTCAATTCTTAGATGGTTGGCGAAAGAAGAACCCCTACAAGCGAACGTCGACGATCGACTGGTACTACTATCAGATCTACACGTTGGAGCGATTTGAGAGCTTTGTCGAAATCGCCAACGGTCTGCCGAAGGACAGGAGTCCCGCATGGTACAACGCGACGGTGGATGAGTTGAAGGTTTATCAAGGAGGCGATGGTGGCTGGACCGACCGAGCTCGTACGCGTGGTCCTGTCAGCACGGCCTTTTCCTTGCTCTTTCTGATCCGAAGTACTCAAAAAACCATCTTTACGATGAGCCAGGGAAGTCTTCAGGGCGGTTATGGCTTGCCGAAGGACACGACCGATATCCGCGTCGAGGGCACGCAAATCAAAGGGCGACCCATCGCCGCGCAAGTGACCGACATGCTCGACATCCTCGAGGAGGATGGTGCTGGGGATACAGAAGGTAAATCGATCCCCGATGATCTTGAGCTCGATCGGGACCCCACCACACGAGCTGCTCAGATGGACCGCCTGGAGAGACTCGTTCGTGGCAGCAAGTCTTGGCAGGCGAGGCGTGTTGCCGCCCGCTTGCTCGGCAAGAGTGACGAACTGCGCGTGGTACCTGCTCTCATTTATGCCCTCAGTGATCCGGATGACTCGGTTCGTGAATACGCGCGTGACGGACTGCGGTTCATCAGTCGGCGATTCGACGGATTCGGAATGCCTGACTCCCCCAGTTTTTCGGAGACGGAGCAGGCTCAGCAACAATGGCGTGATTGGTATCGAACCATGAATCCGAAGTACGTCTTTTTGGACTACGATCTGTAGGCCATCATTTCGGCCGAACGATTCGGCCACTCAAGCACATTGATCAATCGATCCACAGGTTCTCCGCATGCCATCGGTCACTGACCAAGACTCCAATTCGACGGAAGATGATTCGCAGCAAACGGCTGTCGAAGAGCGCGTGGCGGAGCGAGAAAAGCTTCGAATCAGTCGCTTCGATATCGTGACTTCGTTCTTCATGGCGTTGATTCTGTTCATCGGCACGTTTGTGACGATGTTGTTCATCATCTGGCTCACGAGTCGTTGGTCCTTCCCACCACGTCCGATTGAACCAATCATTGAGAACCCAGCGGGTCGAGGCGAGAACCCGGAAGGTTTCGAGCGGGACTTTGAGCCCCCCGGAGCTGAAGAGGTGGAGGAGCTGATGGAGCCGACTTTGCAGGACACCATCGAGGCGGTGACGGACGCGGTCAGCAGTGTGGCGGCGTCGTTGGTCACCACCGATACGGCCGCAACAGCCACGACCGCGGGGACGGGAGCCGGCGATAGCCGTCCGCCAGGGCCACCCGGCGAGGGTGATGACATTATTCCTCGCTTTGAACGCTGGCAGCTGAACTTCACGGCCCGTGACATCGGGATCTACTCCAAGCAGCTCGACTACTACAAAATTGAACTCGGCGCAATCGGTGGTTCGATTCAGGGCGTCGATGTCGCCAAGAACTTGTCTGGCAGCCCGCAAAAGTATCGCATCGAAGACACTGAGTCGGAGAAGCGACTTTACTTCATGTGGAACAGTCCAAGCCCGCTGATGCAATTCGATCGCCAGCTGCTTCAGAAGTCTGGGATCCAACTTCCGAATCGACAGATGCTGAAGTTCATCCCCAAAGACCTGGAAAATCAATTGGCACAGATCGAACTCGACTACTCCAAGTCGAAGGGGCACCCTTCGGTAACGGAGATCGCCAAGACGGTTTTCGAGAGCAAGTCAGATGGGTCTGGCTACAAGTTTGAGGTCACCAGTCAGCGATATCGGAAGCCGCGGAAATAGCAGCTTCCCTCGGTATCTGGTTTCCACGTTGACGCCGTGTTCTCTAAGTTTCCATCCACCGTTTCGCAATCGTTTCGCCCTCACAATCTCGTCGTATTCAAGTCGTGAAATTTCAGTCCCCCTCCCCCGAAGTCGAGTCCAAGCGTCGCACGCCGCGGCCCGAGGATCGAGCGTTGCGTGCCAGCCGATTTGATTCGGTCACGGCGTGGCTGACGTCTCTGATGGTGATGCTGGGGGTTTTGGTCACGCTGCTATCGATCGTTTGGATGCTCTCTGGAAGTCGCGATTCGGTAACTCGCTTGGCTCGGTCTCCTCAGGTCGTGTGGGGGACGGTGAATCCTCCGGGCCTCGAACGAGACTTTCTGGAACCCGGTGCAGAAGAGACCGTTGAGCTGGAGGTGCCGCAAATCCGAGAGACTTTGGTCGCGGTGAGCGACTTGGTCAGCACGGTTTCGGGTGACCTATTATCCGGCCATGGGCTTCAAACAAGCGATGGTAGGAACCATCAGGGGGACAGCCGACCTCCGGGACCCGAGAACGGTTTGCAGGACATCGTGCCCCGTTTCCAACGCTGGCAACTAGACTTCGAAGCGAAAGACATTTTTCACTACGCTCGCCAATTGGATCACTTTCGAATCGAGCTGGGGTTGATCGGAGGCACGATACAGGGCGTCGACTACGTTCGCGGCTTGGCAGGGCCCACCGAGGTCCGCCGTGGCGACGCCGAGTCCGAGAAACGGCTCTACTTCATGTGGACCCGGCCGAGCCCTTTGAAACAGTTCGATCGGCAACTATTGCTGGCTGCGGGGGCTGACGTCGAAGGGCGTGAAATGTTGAAATTCATCCCTGAAGGTCTGGAGACTCAGCTCGCCAGGATCGAACTCGAATATGCTATGGCCCACGGTCGCGATTCGGCCCAAACAATTGCCAAGACCGTCTTTTCCAGTCGCCCCACCGCCGATGGATTCCAATTCATCGTGGTGGAGCAACGTTATCGCGAGCGAATCGCGGTGCGATAGCGCATCCAGCCCAATTCACTTTTCGTCGAGCAAGCCTCGCCGCCACTCGACCTCGTCACAACAAATTCAATTCACTGGTTACGAAGTAAGGATCTGATCCCTGATGCTACTTGCCGAAACGTCTCTGTTTGCAATCATCTCCAACGCCACCTACTTCGCCCTCGGCGCGGTCGCGTTGTGGGGGCTGTATTGCATTGTGATTGTCTGGACTCGTGTCAATCAAAAACGATTCAAATCCGAGGAAGAGCAAGATGTCTTCATGGATGACGTCGAGCAGATGCTCAGCGTCGGTGACTTTGAAGGAACTGCCGAGTACTGCGATGGGGACCCGCGTGCGATTCCTCAGATCGTGGAGATGGCAGTCCACCATCGTGACCTGGGTTACAAGAAAGCACGCACGTTCGTGATGGACCGGTTCCAACGCGATGTCATGAGTGACGTCGAGTACCGACTGAGTTGGGTGAGCACCGTCATCAAGAGTGCGCCGATGATCGGACTTTTCGGTACGGTGTTCGGGATGATGGGAGCTTTCGAGACGTTGGCAACGTCGGAGTCGGTCGAGCCCAAGTTTTTGGCCAAGGACATCAACATCGCACTTCGAACGACGGCGTGTGGTTTGGCGATCGCGATTCCACTGATGATCTTGGTTGCGAACGTCAACATTCGCATCGCCAAGATGGAGGATCTTGTTGGGGCCGGCCTCGGGCGATTCATGACGGCTTTCCGTGATGCGTTGAGCAAGTCACCGAAAACGGGTCAGGGGTCAGCGGCCTCGACCGTTGAGCCAATGACGGCGCAGTCCCCTGTTGAGTGATTGAGTGGTTCGATTCCGCGAAGTAAGTGACGCGGGTTCTTTACGGGTAAGTGATTGAACGATGAGTGACGCACGCGAAAACATCAGCGACGAAGATGACTTTGTGCTTCCCCGCAAGAAGCGTGAAGACGACGAGATGGATATCACGCCGATGATTGACATCACGTTCTTGTTGCTGATCTTTTTCATTGTCTGTTCCACCATGGATCCCACGAAGATCGGCAAAATTCCTGAAGCCGACAATGGACTGGCGATTTCAGCCAAGAACTCCGCTGTGATCTTTATCAATCCAGGCGCAGGAGATGAGGTCATCTTATCGCGAGCCGATGGTTCGGATTTCAGCACGGACGAAGACGCTCAAGCATCCGAAATTATCGAGTACATCACGGCAGAACTCGAAAAATCAATTGGTGCCAGTAAACAGCATGTCATGCTTTTCGGTGATGGCGAGGTGAAAGTAGGCCAGGTCACGCGGATCCAAAAGATTATCGGCGACGCGTTCGAGGATCTGAATTCCACGTACATTGCAGTGAAGGAGCAGTAGGTCCAATGCACTCCACCAATGTTCCTCATCGTCGGCGATTGAATCGCGACACGATCGACATGACTTCGATGGTCGACGTCACTTTTCTGTTGTTGATCTTCTTCATGGTGACAGCTTCCTTTCACCTGCAGAAGTCGATTTCGATTCCCTCGCAACCGTCGCAAGCCGGCGTGTTCACGGAAGAGAATCCGCCTGCCGATGTGCGCGTTCAAGTCGACGCGCGAGGTAGTTTCTTTGTCATGACGCCGACGATGGAATTCGAGACACCGGCCAAGCAACAATTGATTGAGGTCTTGAACCAAGCGATCAATGAGTCAGACGCCACCCGCATGTCGGTTGAAGTGCATGAGATGGCGAAGCTGCAATCGCTCGTTCATGTGCTCGACGCGGGCGCAACGGTCGGCATGACGGACATCCGCGTTGCCGAGTTCAAGTCCTTCGATTCAAACGACGTTCACTAGGAATCTATCAGCACTCATGTCGATCGAATTGACTTGCATTCAATGTGGAGCTAGCCACCACGTCAACGACCGGTTGGCGGGGCGTCGTGTCCGCTGTCCTAGTTGTGATACGGCGGTCCATGTTCCTGAACGGGATGCGAATTCCGCTCCGATGGAATCCGAAGAAAGCGTCGTCGAGGCGGAGCCCGTCGTCTTGGAAGCTGAACCAATCACCGTGGAAGCCGTACCAGTTGAAGTGGCGCCGACCGTGGTGACGAGTTCCGCCGTTGTCGATTGGGACGAAGAGGGCGACGAAGAAGTACAGCTAAGAAAGAAGCGGCCTGAAGAAGAAATGGACATGACGCCGATGGTGGACGTCACGTTCCTGCTTCTGATTTTCTTCATGGTTACGGCTGCGTTCAGTCTCCAAAAATCGATTGAAATGCCGCGTCAGCAAACTGACGCCCCAAGTACTTCGGTCATCGAGGAAGAGTCCGAAGACTTGGATATGGTCGAAGTCCAGGTGGATGAATTTGGCTCCTTTCTGGTGATGGCACCTGATTGGGAGCGTGAGACGCCTGGGAAACAAAACCTGATTACCGCTTTGAAGGAAGCCATAAGCGGGAATTCCGATGGCATGCGACTCGTGGTGAAGGTCCACGAACTGGCGAAGTTGCATGCCTTGGTTGACGCCATGGATGCCGGCACGATCGCTGGGTACGCCGAGCTAGAAGTGACACAAGTCGAGGAATTCTGACTTGATCATGGTTCGGAAGTTTATTTTGTACCTACGGTGACCGTCCCGGTTTGTCCGGCAATCACATACTCTTTTTCACAGAAGAATCGACGAGAACATGCTTGCAAACGAACTGATCGACCGATTGGAGCGACTTGGGTTGCTCGACCAGGAGATCATCGAGGCCCTCCGCGAACAGCTGGAACAGGGCGGAACTCGAGTCACACCAGAGGCGGTCGCCAAGCTGCTGGTGGACAATGGTCAGCTCACGCACTTTCAAGCGACCAAGCTGATCGGCGAACTTCGCAGTGGGGAATACGAAGAGGCCTCGACTTCGGCTGAAGAGTCTGATTTGACGGCCGGACTCGATGATCTCAGTGGTGTCACCGAGGCGGAAGTCGAAGTGGTAGAAGCTGTCGACGTCTTCGAGGCGGAACCCGTCGCAGTTGAAGCGGTTGCAGTCGAAGCAGTGCCCGTTTCCGCAGAGATGATGGAAGATGCACCCACCGATCGCCCTCGCCCCACGAGGAAAAAGGCGGAGCCGCCCCCGACGGTTTGGGATTCGTTCAAGGTCTACGGTTACCTCGGCATCATTGCTTTGCTGGTGCTGATGGGACTCGGTATCTGGTTCGTGCTGTCTCGTGAGAACGCTGACGATTTCATCGCCGAAGCGAACAAGCTCTATGACCAGCAGAACTACGATGCCGCCCAGGATATGTACCTGACGTTCCTCGATTCATTTGGCGAAGACAATCAATACGCTTCGGTCGCGCGGACACGCGTCACCATGACTGAGCTCTACAAGGCGGCAGGATTCAAACAGGAGCCTTGGCGAGCGGTGGACCTTGCGAAGGAGAAGCTTCCGGAGATCGCCGAAGAAGAGGGGATGAATGAGGAACGCGGCAACTTGGCTGCTTTGCTCGTGGATATCGCCGCAAACTTGGCTTCCTCTGCAAGTCGCGCCAAAGACACGCCCAAGAAGCAGGAGTTATTGGCGAAGCTCGACGAACAACGTGAGTTGATGGAAAACCCGCTCTACATGCCGACTGCGATGAAGACGACTTTGTCGGGACAGATCCAGGGCGTGGAAGAAGCTCGCGCCCGTGTGCAGCGTGACATCAATCGAAACATTCGCTTGGATGAGTCCGAGACCTCGATGATCGCTTCCCTGGACAAGAAGAAGACCAAGGATGCATACGATACGCGTAAGCAATTGCTAAGAGAGTTCCCCGAGTTGCATGATCACGAACGACTGGTCACTTTGATCATGTCGGCCAGCGATATTCAACAGACTCTGGTGGGGCCTTCCGCGGAGCTCCCCAAGGCTGTGACCGAATCATCCGCAACCGATGAGCTCAAGTCGATTCTTTTGACCACGTTGGCAGGTGGGACGGCGCCGGACCTACGCGGCGAGACACTCTACTTTCGTGCGGGCGGGTCGATCCTGGCCTTTGATGGCGAGAACGGAAAACTGCGTTGGCGGAAATTCGTCGGATACGCAAAGGACCTGCCACCCGTACGGTTGGAAGGTGGAGTCCTCTTGAGTGAATCCGCGTCGCTCGAAGTACTTCGTTGCGGAGAACAAGACGGATCGGTTGTTTGGCGGTCTTTGATCGACGAGCAATTCAGTCTGCCGATCTATGCTGGCGATGAGGTCTATGTGGCGACCGAATCAGGGCGGCTCATCTCGATGGATGCTGATAGTGGTGACGCCAAATGGGCGACCCAGATTCCGCAGCCGTTGGAGACAGGGCCAGGCGTGGATGATCGAGCGAATCGGATGTACGTGCCCGGTAATCACAGCAATCTCTACCTGCTCAATACTCGCGATGGAAAGTGTCTCGAGAGTTACTACATCGGGCATGATGAAGGCACCGTCAGTGTGCCACCGATCCCACTGTTGGGCCACGTGTTTGTGATCGAGAACGCAGGTAGCGATTACGCGAATGTCCATGTTCTGCGCGTCGATGAAACCGGGGAAAACCTTCAGACTGCTCAAATGTTCCGTTTGACCGGCAATGTTCGTGTGCCGCCAATCATCCAAGGTCGCCGGCTAATCGTGTTGACCGATCGTGGGGAGGTCGTCGTGTATGACGTCGAACCAACGGCGGAACGTGAGCAAGTGACCGAGGCGGCAAAACTGCCCGCCTTCTATGAGCAGCCGACGGCAACGCAAATGGCGGTGGGCCGAAGCCAGATGTGGATCACGGGTACTCGCATTGGCCGTTACGAATTGCAAATCAACACCGGACGTGTGATTCGTGATTGGGGCATTCACGAGCTTGATACCTTCATTGGTCAGCCCTATGCCACGGAGGACACGCTGGTGCATGCTCGCGTGTTGCGAGGAACTTCGGCGATTCGTGTGACGGCGGCCGATCCCAAGACCGGCGAAGAGATTTGGCGAACCGATGTGGGCGTGCCCGTCGCGATGCTGAAGCCAGCCCCCGGTGGTAATGGCTTGCATTGTGTTACGACGCAGGCTGCGTTGTTTGAGCTTGATCGGGAGGCGTTAGGGGCCGGTTCGACGACCGGGCCCATTGAGAACCCAGGTGAGAATGCGGTTGCGATTCGTTTCGAAAATCCGATTGCGATCAACGAGACCAGCAGCCTGATGTTGAACCAAGTGGATGGTCAGTCGATTATCGTTTACGAGCCACAACGGGCCAATGGAAAGCTTCGGCAGCTAACGATGAATCTGTCGGCGGGCAAGCCAGTAGGTGGCGGCGTCGTTTCGGGTGGTGGTCTATTCTTGCCACTCGATACCGGGCGAGCGGTACTGATTGATTGGCGTACTGGTGCGAACATGGGGACGCCATTTCAGCCGGCGAGTGATCCCGTCAAGAACGTTCAATGGACGAATCCTATCACGCTTCCGGACGATCCTGATCAAGTGGTGCTCGCGGATAGTCGCAAGAAACTCTATCGCTTGAGAGTGGGTGAGCAAATTCGGGAACTGGCCTCCCGTGATCTGGAGTACGAGTTGCTCGGAACGATCGCGGGTGTTGGAGATACGCTTGTCGGAACGACCGCGGGGCCATCCGCCGATTTCATCGTTGGGATGGAAATGGTGAGTCTCGACGAAAAGTTCAAGACGTTGCTCAATGGTCGCGTTGTTTGGGGTCCGGTCTCGGCAGGTGAATTGTGTTTGTTCAAGACGGATGATTCGAAGCTGAGGGGGATCGATGCGGACGGAGCCCAGTTATTCGAGGTCGATATTCCCAAAGGCAGCCCAATCGGTCAGCCGATTGTTGTCGATGACACGATCGTGCTCGTCGGGAAAACTGGATGGCTGCTGGCCATCAACGCCACCTCCGGTGAAGTCACTGGTCAAACGGATTTGGGGCAGCCCATCTCTGGCACACCGCTTGTCGCCGGAACTCGGCTTCTGGTCCCAGGTACCGAAGGCGTTGTCTATCTCACTGAAATCCCTCGTAATTGAATGGCCGCGTTCGCGTCGAAGTTACCGATTCCATGCCGCAACTGATTCCCATGAGCATTCGATCCATTCTCCTGCCAAGCCTGCTGGCGCTCTGGTGGACGACGTTGCCGTGCGCGAAGCAGGTGAGCGCGCAACTGGCCAACTATTCGCAATCGGGGCAGCCCGAGGATCCAGGATTAGGGCTGTTGCAAGAGGAACCGCACGATCTGTTGTTCCTTACCCAGGATGCGGGAGGGGGTTGGGCGAAAGTCCATTTGCTTGATTTTCCGGGTCGGAAACCGCCCGCGCAGCGAACCGGAGCGTTGAAGATCAACGTTTTGGGACTTGAGGGCAAGGAATTTGCCTGCAAGTGGTCTGAGGTGGAAAGACTCGATCTGTGGGAAGTTCGTCTCGAACGGGAAACCAAGGAACGAATCGCAAAGGGTGACTTCACGGGGGCCTATCCATTTCTGTCCGTGCTGATCCGAGATTACCCCAACCGGGCCGGGCTACGCGAGTTACGTAGCGACTTCCTTTGGAATGATGCGGTCGCTCGAGCGAAGCGGGGTGAGCTCGCTCCTACCTTGGCGATGCTCGAAGAGCTGCGACGCTTCTCGCCTGAGTACAAGCGTTCCACCGTGTTGCGAGCGATTGGTGGAATCACCGATCGCTTGATGCAGAAGTTGAAGGATGAAGGCGATCTGGGACTCGCGCAAAAGATGTTGGCGAGGCTCGAGAAGGATTACCAGAATGAACGGCTAGAGTCGGTCGCCAAATGGAATAAAGAGTTCTTGCGGATGGCAGAAATAAAGCAAGTCGAAGCCAAAGAGTCGCTTGCGCAGAAAGACTATCGAGCTGCTCGTAAGCTGTCCCGACAAAGCATCAATCTAAAACCGGATATCGAGGGCGGCGTCGAACTTGTTCGAGAGATCGATCGAATTTACCCGTTGATCAATGTCGGCGTCCTTCAGGCGGCGACCGTCTTGGAACCGACACGAATTGATAACTGGGGCGCCCGCCGCTCGGGAAGGCTGATCTATCGCACACTGTTTGAAATGGAAGGTGCCGGACCCGAGGGTGGCGAATACGATTTCATTTTCGGTGATGTGGAGATGAGCGCAGATCGAATGCACTTCGATCTCATGTTGGATCCCGAAAATCTGGAGCCACCGTTAGATCGGATTCGCGGTCACTTCTTGGCAGATGTCTTGGCGTTGCGGGCTCAGCCCAACTCTCCGAGTTATTTTGCACCTTGGGCAGCGTCGGTCGATTCGATCGGGCTCATGGGGCCGCAGCAGGTAACCTTCAATCTTCGTCGTCCCCATGTCTTGCCGACATGCTTGTTGCAGGTTCCGGTCGATGGAAGTTGGTTTGGCGATAAGCCGATGTCGCCAACAGGGGACTACGTACGCGAGTCGGTCGAAGAGAGCGAAGTACGTTACGTGCTACGCAGTAAGCCCAAGACTGAATTGCAACCAAGAGAGATTGTTGAGATCCGAAGCACTTCGGCGGCCGAAGCAGTGAACCTGTTGTTGCAAGGCGAGGTGGATGTCTTGGATCAGCTGTTCCCAGCGGATGCTGTGAGATTGAAACGAAGCAAGTCGATCAAGGTCGCCAACTATCCGCTGCCGACCGTTCACATGCTCGTGCCTTGCTCCGATCACCCTTACCTGGCGCAGCGAACGTTTCGACGGGCCTTGATTTACGGAACGAATCGCGAGGACATTCTGAGAGGGGAACTGCTTGAAGGTTTGGAGTCGGAGGGATGTCGCGTGCTGTCGGGACCCTTTCCCGCCGGCATCGAAATCAACGACCCGCTTGGTTATGCGTATGACCAGTCGATCGAACCGCGTCCCTACGAGCCGCCGCTCGCGAAGTTGTTGCTGGCGATGAATGCCAATCAGATGAAGTCGATGTCGCAACGCAAGAAGGAAGAGATGCCCGAGTTGACGCCGATTCGACTTGCGTTCCCACCAGACAATCTTTCTCGAGTTGCGTGCGAAGCCATTCGCAGCCAGTGGCAGTTGTTGGGTTTGGAAATCGAATTAGTTGAGCTACCCATCGGCCGTACGTTTCCGAATTCGGATGAAGACATTGCCGACATTGTCTATGTGTCTGCGGCTGTCTGGGAACCGATCATTGATGCAAGACGCGTGTTGGGTCCCGAGGGGTTGGCCGGTAGTGAAGATCAGCTTGTCGGGCTTGGATTGCGACGGTTAGAGGAAGCAAGAAACTGGCGCGAGGTCCGCGACCGCCTGTTGGATCTTCATTCGATCACTCACCATGAATTGCCCGTCTTGCCGCTCTGGCAGATGGTGGACTCCTACGCCTATCGACGTGAGCTGATTGGCGTAGGATCGGATATCGTTTCGCTTTACCAGAATGCTGGGAACTGGCGGCTAGGACAATGATGCGTTTGAAGTTATTGACGATTGCGAGCCTTTGCGTTGCATGCTCCGTTTTCTTAGGACCGTCTCAAGCCGCGGATGTCGAGGGCGCACCCGACGCGGCGCCGGCCGAAAGCTCACCCGCTTCGAACACGGTTGCACCCAGCGCATCAAGTGCTCCAGTTGCGACAGATTCTTCCCAGGCGAGCAAGCCTCCGACCGTAGCGGCCAGCGTCTCCAAAGAAGAGGCACCCTGGGATTATTCCCCCTACCGAGTGCTGATTTGGTTGGTTTCGGACGATCCTAGCGTGTCGGTGAAATCGATCGAGAAACCGTTGCGTGATTTTCTTGATCGTGATTTCGCCGCGATTTGGAGAACCGACATCGCTGAAGCGCCACTTGCTGTCGCAACCGCAGCGAAACGCAACATGAGTGGCATGTCCTACGACATCATCACGGCCGCCGATCCTGTGCTGGCTGTGAAACGGGACCATCCTGAGGCAGTGCGAATTCGAATCGCGAAAAACGTGGGAGAATTCGTGTCGAAAGTCTACGGCACGCAGGGTCGCATCGACGAGGTGAAGGAGCGGGCTGCTGAGGCTGGGGACGCATCGATTGACGGCGTTGCCGAACGATTGGAAGTGGTGGACGGAGATGCGATTGCTGTGCGAGATCTCTGGGCGGACAAGGAGACGGAAGCCTTGTTGCTCTCCAGGGGCATCGCGAAGTCTCTCGACGAACCGGAAGCCAAATTGGTCACGCCCAAGCTTGCCAATCTCGTTGGGCAAGCGGTAAAAGACTTCGACAAGATTTTTGTGGTCCGAGTCCAGCGTGATCAGATTCCGACTGAAATTGCAGTGGTGGAGCTCGATACTCTGATGCGTCACTTCGGGCCCGTCGCGACGATGACGTCGGAAGACGATGGGACGCTACCGGCGGCAGTGGGGCGAACGATCACACGAGCCTTCGCACCCGTGATTCGGATTGACAATGCCGGACAGAAGAATGCTGTGGGCTTGCTTCGCGCCGGAGGTCTGATTCTCGACGAGGATTCGCCAGCCGCATTGAAGGTCGACGATGTCTTGCAGCCGATGACTCGGAAGAATGATCGCAATGGCAAGCCGATCATCATTGGGCCACTCGACTGGGCTTTCTTACTCGTCACCGAGTTTGAAGGAAGAAACGTCAAGATGGATTTCTATGCAGGCCGCGCAGGCGGTTTGCAGGGTCGCAAGAACAAGCGAACCTTTCGAACTGCGTTGAAGGTGCGACCCTTCGAGGACGAGACCGTGTTGCGTTTGCACCTGCAACGCGATCCCAATTTTCCCTTGATCGGCTACGAACTCTACGAGAAGGAACTCAAGTCGACCAAGATGACGTTCATCGGGCGGACCGATTGGAATGGCCGCTTGAAGATTGAGCAGACGGAGGATCCGTTCCGATTGCTCTACGTGAAGAATGGCGGCGCCGTGCTAGCGCGGCTTCCGATGGTACCGGGTCTGCACACGTTGGATGTAGCTGATTTGTCGGGTGACGATATGCGATTGCAGGCTGAGGCGTACATTCGTGGCGTTCAGAATGCGATCATTGACCTCGTCGCGATTCGCGAGTTGTTCAAGGCGCGGATCCATCTTCGCTTGGGGAAAGGGGAGATGGAAAAGGCCGATCTGCTCATGCAGGGGCTTCGCGATCAGCCGTCTAACCAGAACCTTGCGAAAGAAATGGGGAAGCGGCACGATGCGTTCGTGAAGGCCTTGGCTCGAAGCGCGAATCAACGCCGTAAGGTGGACGAAATGTTCTCGACAACCCGAGAGTTGTTGTCGAAACATATCAGCCCCAAGTTGCTACGAGATCTTGAGACAGACATGATCACTGCCAAGAAAAATGGTGGCAAACTTCCTCCCAAAGCATCGGAGGAGACAACTGAAGGGGAAGCTGAACCGGTTGCAAAGCCTGCCAAGAAGGGCGGCAACGCCAAGGGCCAGCCGAATGCCAAGGCAAAGCCGAGCGCCAAGGCACAGCAGGATGCGACGTAGGTTCGCTGAGCTGCCTCAAGGCTGAATGCTACTCTCGCCATG
>JBPCVD010000004.1:0-2802 GCA_051010815.1 Rubripirellula sp. | reverse complement strand
ATCGCTCTTCGCGTTGCCCAGCCCCGTCCACCCACTTCCCCCTCGCTCGAGGCGACGCGATTTTGGAAAGCCTTTCGCAATGGATCGTCTGGCTACTGTGCGTCACGATTTTGCCGCCATTTTTGATCTGTGCGGCCAGCCTTTATCCGATTCGCCGCTTTGCCAGCCGACTTGGACTGCTTGACCGGCCGGGCGGACATAGCACGCACGTCGATGTGACTCCGCTGGGCGGTGGCATTGGAATTTGGCTCGGCATCATGATGACGTTTCTGGCCGGAACGATCGCCGTCGCGGTGGCGCGAAGTTCACCTGACCTGCAGTCGAAGCTACCGCCCGAGTTGCTTCCCTACCTCGAGGGCGTCTGGTCTCGAGTTGGCGAACTCTGGGGACTCCTCGGAGCGGGTACGGTGCTGATGGTGCTGGGCGTCACCGACGATCGCCGAGGCGTCAATGAATGGGTCCGCTTGGCCGTCGAATTCGCTGTCGCTGCGTTTGTGGTCTACGGTCTCGGCTTCGGGCTGACGGCCTACATCGGTGTGACATGGCTGACCAGTCTTCTATCGATGATCTGGATTGTGGGCGTGATCAATTCGTTCAACATGCTCGACAACATGGATGGACTCAGTGGCGGTGTCGCGGCGATCATCTCCGCGGTGATGGCAACCGTGATGCTGACGACGCCCGACCCGGGAACAGCTCAGCCACAGATCTTCGTGGCGGCCCTGCTACTGGTCGTGTTCGGTTCGCTGCTTGGCTTCCTGTGGCACAACCGTCCACCGGCAAGAATATTCATGGGCGACGGCGGAAGCTATTTGGTCGGCTTTCTGATTGCCGTGGCAATGTTAATGGCGACGTTCGCTGGAAACGACGATCGGCCGCATGCCGTCTTGGCTCCGCTATGTGCTATGGCCGTGCCTTTGTACGACATGATCACCGTACTTTGGATTCGCGTCCGCGAGGGCAGAAGCCCGTTCGTCGGAGACCGCAGTCATTTCTCGCACCGCTTGGTGGATCTTGGACTGACTCGGACGCAGGCCGTGTTGACGATCTACCTGGTCACCGCGACCTGCGGATTGGCCGCAATCCTGCTGACGCACGTTTCGGTCGGTCAGGCCGTGATGGTACTGGGCATCGTTCTTTGCATGTTGTTACTTGTCGTCATTTTGGAATCTACCGGATGGCGAAAAAACGACACGTAACGAATCAGCGGCAACGCAAGAATCGGGATGCGTCCTTATCGAAGACGGCTGCAACGTCCAACGATGAGGTTCCGACCTCGTCTGATAGGTTGATTGACCAGCGGGGATCGCTCCGTGACCTCGATCCGCTGATGTTTGCACTTGCGTCTCTTTCGGCTGCGTTGGTTTTTGTCGTCTACTATCCGAGCGACAGTGTTGCCGTCGAAAAAGGGGATGCACTTTGGTTCGCCGTCATTGCGATCTCTGTAGGAACGCTTGCCTGGGCTTCCTATTTTCGATCGACGCCCCGCGATTCTGTGCCGACGAGGAATTCCGCACCGAAGACGCTCGACGTAGCCACAGGAACTCACCCTGCCATCGAACGCGTGCTGGCCTGGGCCCCTTGGGCATTGTGTGGATGGATCTTCCTGGCCGCTTTCATGACATGCCCACCCGGCAATCTTCGAATGGCCACGAACGAATCATGGCTATGGGTGTCAGGCGCCGCGATCTTCACGGCAGCGCGTCTCTTGATGCGAGGCCTCGGCGGACGACGTGCAATGTTCGCGCTGATGGTTCTGTGCGCGGTTGGGCTCTCGGTTCATGGATTGCATCAGTACTTCTTCAGCTTGCCCCAAAACCGTCTCGAATACCAACAGGACCCTGATCGAGTGCTCGCGTTGGCGGGGATCGATGCGCCACCGGGATCGGCGGAACGAATGGTATTTGCGAACCGACTGTTTGACGGCGGACCGACGGCGACGTTTGCACTTGCTAACTCGCTGGCGGCAGCATTGCTGTTTGGCGTTGTCCTGGCGGTTGGAGTGCTGTGGTATCGCTGGCGATCGCTGTCACTTGGATCGCGAGCGATGTGGTTTGCCGTATCGATCTCCTGTGCCGGATGTCTGATGGCGGCCAGGAGCCGATCGGCGACAATCGCCATGTTGATCTCGATCGCCGTCTTATGGCTAGGATCGACGCGACTGACCGGTCTTCATCGGCGAAAGATTATCGGTAGCCTCACGGCGTTGCTGATTGCAGCCATTGCCGGCGCCCTGTTTCTCGGGGCCTTTGGCAACCGCGAGTGGTTCGAGGAAGCGCCTGCTTCGCTCGCGTTTCGCTTTCAGTACTGGCGCTCGACTTGGCAACTTGCTCTTGATCATCCGTTGTTTGGAATCGGTCCAGGCAATTTTCAGTCACTCTACGAACGGTATCGCGAAGCGAGCGCCACCGAGCAGATCGCGGAACCGCACAACCTGTTCTTCGAAACGTTGGCGACCGGCGGCTTCACCGCCCTGATTCTGTTGAGTCTGTTGATTGGGGCTGGCGTGATGTGTCACCTCAAACGGTCGGGCAACGCTTGCTTGGATGAGGATGCGGATCGCAGCCTTTTGGATGAAGAAGACGTCCAACAATCCCGCTGGGTCTGGCTTGGCGCGACGGTTTCGCTGGTCATGGTGTGGTTGATCGGCTTTGCAGTTCGATTCCCTCCCGACATCGCTGCGAATCTGTTCGTGCTTCCGATCACCATCGGTGTCGGCTTCGCGATCTGGCCGGCGGCAAAGCGATTGGGAAGTAGTGAAATCGACGCGATCATCGCGGCAGCGATGCTGGGAATTTCAAT
>JBPCVD010000003.1:0-2731 GCA_051010815.1 Rubripirellula sp. | reverse complement strand
ATCCCGGATGTTGTCGTGGCTGAGAAAATCGACTCGGCGTTGGTTTCCGCTAAGGCCCACTCGCCATGATTCGATGGTTCACCGAGAATGGCATCGCCGCCAACTTTCTGATGTTGGCCATCTTGGTCGCTGGCACGTACACGGCAGTCTATCACGTTCCGCTGGAAGTGACCCCGGCGCTCAGTTGGGACACAGTAATGATCGAGGTGCCATATCGCGGAGCGACGGCAAAGGATGTAGAGCGGGCCATCCTGATCCCTGTTGAACAAGCGCTGGAGGGAATCGGCGAGATCGAACAACTCAACGCCGACGGATCACGCGGCATGGCGAGGTTCTACCTGAAAGCCAAGGCGGGCACGGACCTGCAAGAGTTGATGGACGACGTCAAAGCTCGCATCGACACGATAACGACCTTTCCGCAAGAGACAGAACGTCCGCGGGTATTTGTGCCAGAGTCGGCGAGCACGGGCAGTTTTCAGTTGCTGCGCATTGCCGTGACGGGCGATTTGAGACGCGACGGCTTGTTGCAAGCCGCTCGTCGAGTGCATCAAGACATCCTCGAAATGCCGGGCATCAGTCTGGCAAACGTTCGCGGCGATCAGCCCTACGAGATTTCGGTCGAGGCGAAGATGGATCGGCTGCTTGCTTGGGACATGACGTTTCAGGACTTGGCCGACGCCGTTCGCAACTATTCGATCGACCTGCCGGCCGGCGCAATTGACAGCGACAGCGGGACGTTCATTGTCCGAACCAACGGACAGGCTTTTACCTACGAAGATTTCGCAAGGATTCCCGTGCGATCGGCCAACGGAGCTGACGTGCGACTTGGCGAAGTCGCAACCATCAACGACGGCTTCATTGAGGGTGACCCGAAGCTGCGGTTCAATGGCAAGCCGGCTTTGTTCATCGCGGTCATGCGGGTCGGCGATGAGAATGCGTTGGAGATATCAAAGCAGGTTCACGAGTACGTTCGCGCGGCGCACACTCGGTTTCCGCCCGGAATTGAACTCACTGTTTTTGGCGATGAGTCAGAGAACATTCGACAGCGACTCAGCACGCTTGGGTATTCCATGCTTCAGGGCGCAGTGCTTGTGTTGGTGATTCTTGGGCTATTCATGCGGCCGGCTATTGCGTTTTGGATCGTGGTTGGCATCCCCGTCAGTTTTGCGGGCGCGGCGATCATGATGCCTTGGTTCGGCATCACCGCGAACTCGATGAGCCTGTTCGGTTTCATCATAATGCTGGGGATCGTCGTGGACGATGCGATCGTAACCGGCGAGAACATCTATTCAAGAATGAAGGATGGCTTGCCGCCGCTGGAGGCCGCCGTGAAGGGAACGCACGAAGTCACAATCCCCGTCACTTTCGGTGCGCTGACAACAGCGGTCGCGTTCGTTCCGCTGTTCTTCTTCGACGGGACGTGGGGCGACTTTGCGAAGCAGATTCCCCCGGTGGTCGCTCCCGTTTTGTTGTTTTCGTTGGTGGAATCAAAATTGATTCTTCCCGCGCACTTAAAACATCTTTCGCTCAGCACGAGTAGAGGTCGTTTCGCGAGATTCCAAGCGGCGATCGCTTCGGGGCTGGAACGGGGCGTCGAGCGAGTTTACCAGCCGACGCTGGTTTGGGCGGTACGGAAGCGTCTCACCGTTCTAACGGTCTTCGTCGGAATCGCGATTGTCATGGCGGGTTACTGCATCGGTGGCCGACTTGGTTTCGTCTCGTTTCCAACGGTCGATACGAGTCGTGTCAGTGCGTTGCTGGACTTGCCTGATGACACGCCCTTGGAGGTCACCGATCGCTACATACAACGGATGGAAGACGCGGTCGCCACGCTGGGAAAGGAGTTTGTCGATCCGGGAACCGGCAAGTCGCTGGTCGGACATACGATCCGGTTGACGGGCGGAGCCACGCCGGGCACTCCTTACGATAAGTCGCGTGGCTACGTAGGCTTTGAAGTTCTTCCGCCAGAGGAACGCAGCGAACCCGGCCCGACGAACAGTGTGCTGGCCGCGCGTTTGGCAGAGCTTATCGGTCCGATTCCTGAAGCGACGCGGTTTCTCGTTCATTCGGAATCGTCGTTGGACAAAGGCGAAGAGTACGCGAACGAGTACCTAAATGTGGAACTTCGCGGCCCGTCCTCACCTGAAAAGGCCGAGGTCGCCGAAGAGATCAAGCGCTTGCTGGAAAGTTTTGAGGGTGTCAGCAGTGCGTGGGCAGGGGTGAACTATGGACAGGACGAACTGGAATTGAGCCTGAAGCCGCGGGCGTCGGAACTCGGGCTGACGCAAGCCAGTCTGGCTCAGCAGATCCGGCAAGCGTTTTATGGCGAAGAAGCTCAGCGTGTTCAACGCGGCATCGACGACATCCGCGTCATGGTTCGCCTACCAAAGGACGCTCGCGAGTCACTGCACACATTGGAAAAGATGAAGATTCAAACGCCACGTGGAGTGGAAGTTCCACTGGCGACCGTAGCCACGATGAGTTTCAGTAAGGCCCCGTCGTTCGTCGAACGCAATGATCGGGCCGAAATCATTCGCTGTGGTGCTCAGCCTATTGACGAGGAAGTCGACATCATCGGAATCGCGGATGAAATCAAACCGCGCCTCGATGAGCTTTGCGCCCAATACGACCTATCGTATCAGTTTCGTGGCTATGTCGCCGAAGCCCGCGAGGCTCAGCGGCAAACCATCGTCGGCTCGGGCCTATTACTATTCACACTTTATGGCATCCT
>JBPCVD010000002.1:0-9335 GCA_051010815.1 Rubripirellula sp. | reverse complement strand
GGGTCAGCGACGACGCCGAACAGCTCGGTATCGGCATCGATCTTGTCGTATTGATAAAGGCTCCGCATCTCCTTCCAATCAAGTTGACCCGGCGCCATCTTGCGACCACCGCTGAACGTCGCGTAGGTGAATGGAGCTCCAAGTCGATTGGCGAGCAACCTGGTGACCGCTCCGATTTCGCCCATGCAAATGCCGATGGTAGGCACCTTTGCATTCTTGACCAAGTTGATCATCCGAATGTTGTCGGAGAAGGAATTGGCCATCGTCGCAATCTTGACGATGTCGGCATCCTCGTCGGCCATCGCGGCATGCAACTCTTCCAGGTTGTCCGGAGTTTCGGACATGTCGTGGAAGCTGATGATACGTTTGGTGTTTCCGTAGCGCGGAATCTGAGACGCAATGTCGGCTTCGATATCGACATATTCAACGCCGGCCGCGATCGAGCTGCGGAGCAGCATCAGTCGCTCCTGCTCGGTCTTCATCCAACGGCCGCCGTCATCCCGTCTTCTGGCAGTGACCACGACGGGTCCGGGACGCTCGTCCAGCAACCGGGAAAGGCTGACAGCACGTCCGATGTAGTCCAGTCTCAACTCGACCAGCTCGGCGCCCTGTTCTACTAAAAACTTGTGTTCGGCGATCATCCGCTTGTGACGGGCTCTACCGAGGGTTACGCAAATCATGGACGGTCGAAATATAGTCTTAGAAATGAATCTTTAGTTTTAACGGGCGGCAGCGGCCTTCCTGAGCTTTCCCGGCCGTCGCTCCCTTGGGGGAGAGCCTATAATAGATCGCGCGTAGCGAGCGAGCGGGGGTCTTTTTGACAGTTCCGCGTTTTGCCCAAACTTGGGCGGGTTCTTCCCCGGCCTGCCGGTCCTTTCCTCTGTCGTCTCACCATCTCAAAAGTCAGCTCATGATCGTCTCGAAACAGCGATATCTCCATCCGTTGTGGTTGTTGGTGACGTTCTTTTCTTGGAGTGTCGTTCGAGCAGACGATGCCGAATCAAACGCGGAAAAACGTGATTCGCAGGTCCATACGAAAGCGGGCGGACAGTTGGACACCGATTCCTGGGCCATGCCGCGTGGAGATTCCCAGTCGACGGGATACGCGAAGCAAACGCTGCCTGAAGAGCTTGCGGTGCGATGGGAGTACAAGGCCGACGAAGCGATCGAAACGACTCCGGTCGTGGCAAACGATCGAGTATTCATTTCGGATGTGATGGGAAAGGTCTACGCAATCGATCTTACGGACGGGAGCGAGCTTTGGAAGATCGATTATGAAACCGGTTTCTTGGCCGGCGCCGCGGTGAAAGGTGAACGGGTTGTCATCGGAGACATCGACGGAAATTTGTACGCTCTTGATGCGTCGAGCGGAAAAGAGCTCTGGCGAGCAACGACCGATGGTGAGATCAACGGCTCAGTCGCCTTTTACGAGGGCAATGTCTTAGTCACCAGTCAGGATGGGAAGCTCTACTGCTTCTCGTTGGAGGACGGCACGCCAGTTTGGACCTACCTGACGGATGACCAGATTCGCTGCAGCCCGACCGTGGCGGGTGACCGCACGTTTCTGGGTGGCTGTGATGGTCAGCTGCATGTGGTGGATCTCAAAACGGGCAAGCCGATTGGCGTTCCGTTTCAGCTGGGCGGACCGACCGGATCGACCCCTTCGGTCCGAGGAACCAAAGCTTTTTTGCCAATCATGGATGGAGTGGTGCTGGCGTTCGACTGGAAAGACCAGCAAGAACTCTGGCAGTACGAGGACGAGGAACGCGCACAGGAATATCGAAACAGTGCGGCAGTTTCGAATGATCTGGTGATTGTCAGCAGCCAGTACAAGCAGGTGGACGCGATTTCGATCGACACGGGCAAACGGGTGTGGCGACACACGTTGCGCCGTCGAGCCGACGCATCGCCCGTGATTGCGGGTGAAGACGTGTGGATCGCGTCGACCGATGGTCGCTTGGTGCGTCTGAGTCTTCAGGACGGCACGGACGAAAAGTGGAGCTACGAAATCCGCGGTGCCTTCCTGGCCGGCCCGGCGATCGCGGGCGACGAATTGCTGATCGCGGATGACGAGGGGGTGGTTCGGTGCTTCGCCTCCCCAGAAAAAGCAGGCGAATCAGCGTCGAAAAGCGGTTTTTGATCACCGCACTTAACATTCGTGCACGATCTATCCACACTAGTGACGATCCGTGCTTTGGATTAATCCTCGCCAGGCGACGCTCTGGCCCCTCATTCACGTTCAACTAGGCTTGCCAACATGTCTTCCGCTGCAAGCGACAAGAAGAAAACCGAAGTCGGTAGCTACTTCATCTCGAACTATCCGCCATACAGCCAATGGAATCGGGATCAGCTGCCGGCCGTTCGTGAGGCATTGCAGGGCCCGCCACAGGATGACACGCCGCTTGGCCTGTATCTGCACATTCCATTTTGTCGCAAACGATGCAAGTTTTGCTACTTCAAAGTTTTTACCGATGTGAAAGCGCCCGAAGTGCAACGTTACGTCGATGCGCTCTGCAATGAAATCTCGATGGTCAGCGAGTTGCCTGTCATGGGCGACCGGCCATTCCGGTTCGTCTATTTCGGCGGTGGTACCCCGAGTTTTCTTTCACCCAAGCAACTTACAAAACTGGCCGACCGTCTTCGCCAACACATCACTTGGGATGGCGCGGAGGAAGTCACGTTTGAATGTGAGCCGGGGACTCTCAGTGAAACGAAGATCAAAACACTCCGTGACGTTCTTGGGGTCACGCGTTTAAGCCTCGGCGTGGAGAACTTCTCCGACAAATTGCTGGAAGAAAATGGTCGTGCCCATCTGTCCAAGCAGGTCTTCAATGCTTGGGAGTGGATCACGGAAGCCAACTTCCCCAACGTGAACATTGACCTGATCTCGGGGATGGTAGGAGAAACGTGGGACAACTGGAAAGAGAACGTTCGTCGAACGCTTGAGTTGTCACCCGAGAGTGTCACGATCTATCAGATGGAGTTGCCGTTCAACACCGTTTACAGCAAGGATATTCTCGGCAACCAAGTTGAAAGCCCCGTCGCCGACTGGGACACGAAGCGAGCCTGGGTCGATTATGCCTTCGCTGAGTTTCAGCAAGCCGGCTATAGCGTCAGCAGCGCCTACACCGTCGTGAAAGATCCGACAAAAGTTAACTTCAGTTACCGCGACAATCTTTGGCAAGGTGCTGATCTGTTGGCAACCGGAATCGCCAGCTTTGGGCACGCAAGCGGTATCCATTACCAGAATCTTGCTGAGTTGGAGCAATACCTTGGCACCATCGAATCGGGGCAGTTGCCATTGGGACGCGGATTTGTTCCGACCGACCACCAACGTTTGGTGCGTGAACTCATCCTGTTGCTCAAACGCGGCTATTTGGACGCCGGTTACTTCCGTGACAAATTTGGAGTTGAAATACTCGAGCGATTTGCTGAGCAGTGGAAGTCGTATGTCGCGGACGGTTACGTCGAACTCAATGGAGATGAAGTGCGGCTGACACAGGATGGGTTGTTGCGGGTGGACGGATTGTTGCCCGTCTTCTTCGAGCCGGAGTTCCAGGGAGTGCGATACACGTGAGTCGGGACGCTTCCTCTTCTGAGTCGTCGCCTGATCCCGATCCGCCTGCCGATCCCACGACGGGTTCCGGCAAGCCGCCGGCCGAAACGAGCAGTTCGAAGGCATCCGCTTCGACTGACTCCTTCAGTTTTGCGATGGGCGACTTCACGGCGCAATTCCCACGTGATCGGTTCTATGCAACGAATCACATGTGGGCGCGACGCGTCAAAACGCAAACCTGGCGATTTGGTTTGACTGCTTACGCCGTCCGCTTGTTGCAGGACGTGTACTTTCTCGATTGGGAGTTGGAGCCGCCATCGGAAATCAGCTTACGTGCCCAAATCGGTTCGATCGAGAGCAAGAAAGCTGAGAGTGATCTCTATACTCCTGTCAGCGGCAGCCTAGTGGGAATCAATGACGCGACGCTGCAAGATCCGTCGCTGATCAACGCCGATACCTACGGCGATGGCTGGTTGATCGAGATTGAGACGAACGATGATTCGCGTCTCTTGTCGCCGGATGCGTACTCCGAGCACTTGATCGAAGCTTGGGAGGTCGCTCAGAGAACCATCAAGGGCCAAGCGAATCATTGACGTCCCTGCCGCAGTTTCCGATTGCGGCTTGCACTCCGAAATCATCGCCAGAGGGCGACCGTCATGCTTCACGAGTTGTATGCACCCTCCCTGGCCCTGCTGACCGATCTGTATCAGCTGACGATGGGATACGGTTATTGGCGCAATCGGATTCATCACCGTCGGGCAGCCTTTCATCTCTTCTTTCGAACGTGTCCGTTTCAAGGTGAATACGCGATTGCAGCAGGACTCGAGCCGGTGGTGCAGTGGCTGACCGGGTTCGAAGTGAGCTCCGAGGATGTCGCCTACCTTTCGACACTCACGGGTAACGACAGCAAGCCACTCTTCTCAGCCGACTTTCTGAAAGCGATCGATGGGATGCGGCTTACGGTCGATATCGATTCCATGCCCGAAGGGAGTCTTGTTTTCGCCAATCAACCGATTCTTCGAGTGACGGGTCCCCTGTGGCAGTGCCAGTGGATCGAGACGGCGTTGCTAAACCTCGTGAATTTTCAAACTCTGATCGCCACCAAGGCATCCCGGGTGTGCGAGGCTGCCCGAGGCGAACGAGTGTTGGAGTTTGGATTGCGCCGAGCTCAGGGAATAGACGGTGCGCTCTCCGCTTCGCGCGCGGCTCACCTTGGCGGTTGTTCGGCAACCAGCAATGTGTTGGCAGGTCGACTTTTGGGGATTCCGGTTCGAGGCACACATGCGCACAGTTGGGTTATGTCCTTCGACGATGAGTTGTCGTCGTTCAATGCGTACGCGGACGCGTTGCCAAACAACTGCGTTTTTTTAGTGGACACGTACGACACGCTCGATGGCGTCCGAAACGCGATCCAGGTAGCGCAGCGACTGCGTCGAGATGGACATGAGATGCTCGGTATCCGGCTTGACTCGGGTGACCTCGCCGAACTGAGTATCGCCGCGCGGCAGCTGTTGGACGAAGCGGGTTTCGAGGATGCGTCGATCGTCGCCAGCAACGATTTGGATGAGCTCGAAATTCTGCGTTTAAAAAAGGCCGGGGCGAAAATTGCCGTTTGGGGTGTCGGAACGAACCTCGTCACTGCGCGGGATCAGCCTGCCCTTGGCGGCGTCTACAAATTGGGAGCAATCGAAGACGATTCGGGCGAGTGGCAACCACGGATCAAGCTCTCGGAACTCGCCATCAAAACATCGACGCCCGGAATTCAACAGGTGCGACGGTATTTCCGCGACGGAAAGATGTTGGGTGATGTGATTTGGAGCGAGTTGCTGGGGGAACCGAAGGCAGACGCCTCCGTCATCGACGGGGCCGATTCCTACGAGGACCTACTGCGCCCGGTCCTCCGCGAAGGTCGTTTGGTGACGGCCATACCTTCGCTCATGAAAGCGCGGGACTATGCGCAGCAATGTTTAGAACAGCTCGGCCCGCCAACCAAACGATTGGTCGATCCACGCGTTTATCCCGTCATGCTGGACGCGAAATTGGCAGAACAAAAGCAGCAGATGATCGATGCCAGTTCAAATGGGACTGGTTAACAAGGCGTCTTCGAGCACCCTCGTTACTGTTTCGGGGCTGAATTCGATAGTTCCTCTTCGATCCACGAATCGACACGCTGTTCCAGCAGGGGAAGCGGGATCGATCCCGCCTCGAGCACACGGTCATGAAAGGAGCGAATGTCGAAATCGTCACCCAGGCGTTCTTCCGCGTCACGACGAATACGGCTAATCGCAAGCTCGCCTGTTTTGTAGGCAAGTGCCTGGCCAGGCCAGCCGATGTAGCGATCCACTTCTGCCACAATATTATGGGGGCTGAGTGCCGTGTTTTCTGTCATGTATTCAATGGCTTGCTGGCGAGACCATCCCATCCAATGGATTCCGGTGTCGACAACCAATCGGCTCGCCCGCCATGCCTCCATGCTCAAACGACCGAAGTCTTGATAAGGATCCTTGTAGAACCCAATCTCTTTGCCCAACCTCTCGCTGTACAAGGCCCAACCTTCGATGAAGGCGGTGAAGTTGCTCTCCCTGCTGATTGGATGCAAATCTTCAAGTTCAGCTTGCAGCGCGAGTTGTAAGTGGTGACCTGGAACCGCTTCATGGAGTGACAACGCCTCGAGCTGATACAAAGGCCGCGATGACAGGTTGTAGGTGTTGAGGTAGTAGAAGCCACCCCTTGATCCGTCAGTGGACGGGGGCCAGTAGTAAGCGGCAGTGGTTTGCGGCGCGACATAGGCGGGAATCTCTCGCAGCCCATAAGGAATTCGCGGTAAGTGCCCGAACAGTTCCGGCAGACGGCCATCCGCCTTCTTTAAGATCAGTGCTGCTGCTTCCATCAACGCCTCGGGCGTCTCAGCATAGAACTGCGGATCAGTGCGAAGATGTTGCAAGAACTGAGGCAAGTCGCCGTCGAACCCAACCGACTCGCGGATTGCCTCCATTTCCGTTCGGATACGAGCATTTTCCCTTACGCCCGTCTCATGGAGTTCTTCGGGGGAAATGTCGATGGTCGTGAACCGACGCACGCGGTCCCCGTAAAACTCACGACCATTGGGCATTGCGATGGCGCCGATGGGGCCGCGACAGGCAGGCAAGTATTCCTGCTCCAGAAATTCTGCAAAGCGGCGATAACCTGGGATCACACTTGTCTCAATCGCGTCGCGAATCTCTCCTTCGATTTCTGACCACTGCGCTTCGTCGAAGTTGTCGCGTGCTTCCTCGGCGACATTCTTCAAAAACAACGATTCGGAAATATTCTCCACGACATGTGACTCGGCCTGGGCGACCGAGTCACGCATGATGATCGCCGGCTGAACAAGCCCGGCGGCGATCCCACCGCGGAGCAATTCGATTTGTTGGCCCGCGTAGCGATCAAAGTCGTTTAGCCGCGACACGTAATCAGCGAAGTCCTGCCTCGATCGAGGATCCATCACGTGTGGCAACTCAGGAAAGCTGATGTGGAATCCCTCGCGATTGTTGATCGGCATCAGGTGAGTCTTGAACTGATGGTCCGCAAGTTGCCTTTCGAGCCGACTACCAAGCAACGCGTGATCGATTCGTTTGCTAGGGGATAGATCGGATGGAGAGATTTTCTGAAGCTCCGCCAAGAATGAGGCACGACTCTTGGCTCGACGCTCGATCGCAGGCAGGCTGTCGTCTGCCAGATGGTCTTGCCCACGTGAATCGCCGACGTTGGTTGCCAACATTGGTGACTCGGTCAGCTCATGATCCCAAACTCGATCGAGTAACCGTTGAAGCGTGTCGTCCGAAGCTCCGCCATTCGAATTCTCCTGAGCGTCGACGGGACCCTTGGCCGCGAAAACCAAAGCGGCTGCCATGCAGAGGTAACGACTGCGAAGATACGGAGTTCGAAAGTTGGCGATCATGGTGGTTCCTACTGAACTATCGGCGATGAAATCGAGTCTTCGAGAGAAGCCGATCTTTGGTTGAGGGTAAGCCTAGCATGACGTCGTGATCTCAGGTGCAAGCCAATTCGAAATGGACGCGTCGATCGCGGCACGCGAATCACGCAATGGCGCGATAGAATTTGTTGCAGGCACGAAGAGGCACAGTGCCCCGGAACGACTCTTGGATGAACCATCGATGATTGCGCTGCTACTGATCGACATTCAGAACGACTTTTTGCCTGGCGGGACACTCGCTGTACCGGAGGGAGATGAAGTCGTTGCGATCGCGAATCGAGCCATGAAGTCAGCTGAGCACGTCGTCGCGACCCAGGATTGGCATCCCCGCGACCATGGAAGTTTCGCTAGCCAGCACGAGGGCGTCGAACTCGGCGATAAATTCACTCTCGAGGGATTGCCGCAGATCGCGTGGCCGGACCACTGTGTTCAGGGAACGTATGGCGCCGAGTTTGCTGATCAACTTGATCAGACACGAATCGACTTGGTGGTTCAAAAAGGGACGGATCGATCGGTCGACAGCTACAGCGGATTCTTCGACAACGGCCAACGACACGCGACGAGTTTGGACGCCCATCTGAAATCGATCGACTGCAACGAAATCGTTTTGATGGGATTGGCGACCGAATATTGCGTTCGATTTACCGTGCTCGATGCGTTGCGATTAGGCTATCGGACTCACGTCGTGTTGGAGGGGTGTCGAGGCGTCAATCTCAATCCCAGCGATGTGCTCCGATCGATTCGTGACATGCAGGCTGCGGGTGCCCAGATTTGCGAATCGTTGACACAGGTATTCGAAAGGTAATTCGCATGCGCTGGATTTGTTGTTTCCCTCTTGTTGTCGCTGTACTGATTCCGATGCCATCGTGGGCTCAGGAGCAGGCTACCGAATTAGCCGATGCCGAGTTACTCGAGTCCTTTCGTGACAAGGCCGTTGAAAAATGGGAAAAGGAGATCAAGCGGATCGAGGCACGGGACGCATCGGGAACCGACCCCGCAGACGCGATTCTTTTCATTGGCAGCAGCAGCATCCGCCGCTGGGACGATATCGCCGTCGATATGGCGCCTTTCCCAACCATTCAACGAGGCTACGGCGGTTCGAAGTACAGCGATGTCGCGGTCTTTGCGCCTCGTCTTCTGCATCCCCATGAGTATCGAGCCTTAGCGATCTTTGTTGGCAACGATGTTTCGGGGAAACCGGAGGACAACACTCCCGACCAAGTCGAGCAATTGGCGCGGCATGTCGTGAGCGTTTCCCAGGCCCATCAACCGGACGCCGCGGTGTACCTCATCGAGGTGACTCCGACAGATAAACGATTTGAGGTCTGGCCCGAGATTCGAAAGGTCAATGAACGACTTCGTGAGATCGCGTTGTCGACTCCGAATACCTATTTCA
The DNA here is from genome assembly GCA_051010815.1 of Rubripirellula sp. Classification (GTDB taxonomy): domain Bacteria; phylum Planctomycetota; class Planctomycetia; order Pirellulales; family Pirellulaceae; genus Rubripirellula. The sequence goes on along the minus strand of JBPCVD010000002.1, from coordinate 407 downwards.
TCGCGACCGCCGAGCATTATCTCGACCCGCTCGGGAATCCTCGCACGGAGTTGTTTGTTGACGATCGACTTCACCTGAATGAGGCTGGATACGATCTGTGGGGAACGCTGATTCGTCGCAAGCTGGACGAGACGTTGCGGGCGACCGCTCAGTTTCACGCCCGTCAGGACGCTGCGGCGGAAGAGGTCAAAGATCACTCGGATGCAGTTTCACGATGAAACGTTGTGTTCCACGCCGGCTATTTGAGATTCCGACCTGATTTCGGGCTCGGATCGGTGGATTCGCGGTTGTGATTGGCAGAATCCAGTTCGTAGACTCCGCCGGCGTTCTCCAGGAACGCGCAGTCAATAACACGGAGGGAAACCGCTCTCTTGGTCGGCAAGGAAGCCACCGCTGGTCCACATCAA
>JBPCVD010000001.1:0-14750 GCA_051010815.1 Rubripirellula sp. | reverse complement strand
CATTGGTGGTGATCGGCGCCGTGAAGGCAGCGGGGTATTCGTTGTGGGTGTTCACGATCATGCCGGGGCCCTTTTACAAGATCCCAGGCGTCTTAACGGGCGCTTCGATCGATAGTCCAGGCATGTTCGCGTTGGTCACCTTCTACATCTTTCCAAGTGTCTTGTGGGCGCTGATGAATCTTGTGCCGGTGTGGCCGCTTGACGGAGGTCATGTGATGAAGTCGATCGTGCAGTTGCGCGGTGGCAACATGGTGCAAGCGTTGTGGGTGAGCGTGATCGCAGCTGCGTTGATGGCGGCTTACGGCTTTTCAAACGACCAGAAGTACATGGGCTTCTTGTTTTTGATCCTCGGTGTCACAAATTTTCAAGCGATACAACAGATGTCGACACCACGTTACTGATCAGCGCGCATGCGCTAGCGCGCTGACGCGTTTCTTTCGTCATGTGCGCATGTTTTGCACGTTCCCTTGCGCATCAATACGTGAAACGGAGTGGAAACAACGCTTTCACGTAACAAAAAAATTTTGCTACGCAACCACTTTTTTTGCAGAAAGATGTTGCGGAATCTGTAGAAGCGCGTAAAGTTACGCGCAGTTTTTAAACGGTTGGAAGGATGAGCAGGACTGATGTTGGACATCGAAGCTCTGAGATTCAACCACCAACGACGGTTGGTGAGCCGTGGCCGGTGGCTTCTAAAGCGTCGCTTTAAAAGTCTCGAGGACTCGCCAACGTTTCCTTTCTCAGCGGAGGAAGAACGTGGCCAAGAAGAAAGCAAAAAAGAAGGCAACTAAGAAGAAGGCGACTAAGAAGAAGGCTGCAAAGCGTTCGACTAAGAAGAAAGCCGCCAAGAAGAAAGCTACTAAGAAGAAGGCGACTAAAAAGAAAGCCGCCAAGAAGAAGGCAACCAAGAAGAAGGCTACTAAGAAGCGTTCGACTAAGAAGAAGGCTACTAAGAAGCGTTCGACTAAGAAGAAAGCTGCTAAGAAGCGCCGCTAGGTTGCATCACGTTTCGGTGAAAACCGAACGAGCAGAATTAAAAAAGCCGTGCCAGGGTTTTGCCTTGGTGCGGCTTTTTTCGTTTTCGTGCCCCACCTCAGTTCCCAGCTAAGTCGATCCCATTCGAGACCATATCTCGACGATTGCCAGGAACAGGCCTGACGCGGTCGAGAAGAGCGTTGCCGCGTTGCGTGACTCGATACGTGCCCGGTCGACAAATGCTCTCAAATGCCGTCCTGGTGCCCCAGATGCCCGTTTTTGATTTTATCCCCGAATTGTTGTCATCTCCGGCGACGAACAAGCTTTCCGGCCGACAGAGAACCGGATTCTGCTGGGGTTGGTGATCGTGGGACGCAATTCGGGCGCGTAGCGCGCCCTCTCAACGCATCGTGCTACGAGCCACCCGCTCGTAGCCATTAAAGCGTCGGCAAGCTCACCTTCGTTTTTCGGTTCGCTGCTTGAGTGGCCAGTTCGCGCACCACCGCTTTCGTCACGGCTTCTAACGGTGCGCGTGCCGCATCATCAGATTCGATCACCTCCGCCAACTTGCCTTCGTCACCCGCAGTACGAAGCGTGATGTCGATCGGCAGACCACCGAGAAACGGAATCCGCAACTCTTCCGCTTTCGCTCTGGCGCCACCTTTACCAAAGATGTCATAGGTCTTCCCGCAATCGGGACACTGAAAACCGCTCATGTTTTCGACCATGCCCAGAATCGGTATCTCCACTTTGCGAAACATGCTGATCGCTTTGAGCGCATCAAGCAGCGCGACCTCTTGCGGTGTGCAAACCACGACCGCGCCGGCGAGCGGAAGTGCTTGCGAAAGTGTTAACGCCACGTCACCTGTCCCTGGGGGCATGTCGATGATCAGGTAATCGAGGTCACCCCACTCGGTATCACCCAGAAACTGGTTGATCGAGCCGTGCAACATGGGACCTCGCCAAATCACCGCTTGATCGGGCTCAACGAGGAAACCCATCGACATCACTGGCAAGTCATCACCGAGTTTGATCGGTTCAATTCGCTTTTGGTCCGTTACGGACGGTCGCCCTGAAAGACCAAGCAACTGTGGAATACTTGGACCATAGACGTCCGCGTCCATCAATCCAACCTTGGCTCCGAATCGTCGGAGAGTGAGCGCAATGGAGGCGGCAACCGTGCTTTTGCCGACGCCGCCTTTGCCGCTTCCAACCGCAATGACGCTCTTGGCCTTGAGCGCGATTTGTCCCACTCTGGCGGGCGGGCGAGGATGGTCGACAAATGTGATCGTCACATCAGCCCCGGGTGCGGCAGCAACGATCTTCGATTCAAGGGCACTGGCAAGTTCACTGGCGATCGGCGCGCTGTGTGAAGTCAAGCCAATGGTGACTTCCGTGCGGTTTCCGTCGACGACGACGTCCTTGAGCTGCCCCATCGACTCAAGGGGTCGGCCGGTCTCGGGGTCAGAATGACTGCCGATCGCGTTGCGTACGATTTCGGCGGAAAGAGTGCTCATGATCGCTCGGGGAGAATACGGAAGCGGATTTGCGTTGGCCGGAAAGCGTTCGGCTAGCGTTCAAATGGGAACCACGGAGTCCGCGATGGCGAATGTTTCCGCGCCGAGCATTCTCGGAGACTCACTAGTCTAGATGTTGGGCAGATCTTGCGAAGTACCGATGAATCATAGGCTTCAGGCTCACCAGGTCTTCCGGATGCTCGATTGTCGCTGAGATCCGGAACCCAGCAATCACCAACCGTTCCCGCATGGTCAGCCCGGCTGCCGCCACAATTTGAAGAGCGCCAGGGGCGAGCATCGCGGCTTGGGCAAGGCATTCACACGACACCGCGAGTCCATCGGGTTGTACCTCCCAAAGGACAATCGTTGGGCCGGCATGCGTCAACATGCTGAGCGTCTTGGATCGGGGGGCAACGTGGATTTGAGGGACGAGTTCACTCGGCATGATCTCGGGGGCGAAACGGCGAAGCCCCGTGATCCATCTCGTACCCGTCTCGCAAACTATCCAGGGACGGATGACTCCGGGGTCGACCAGCGAGACGCTCATGGCTCATTCCCCGTCGCTGGGCAGATCGGTTCGGTTGTGCTCGTCGATACGTCGCAGTAGTCGTGCGCGACTGATGCCCAGTTGTCGTGCTGCCTCGGCACGATTCCCGTCTGCTGATTCGAGTGCTTCGAGGATCAGTCGATGTTCGTATCTCTGCACCGCATCGTCCAACGATAAGTTGGCGTGAATGCCCCGACTTGGCTGTTCACCGGGGCGGTAGGAACGTATCGCCAACGGCAAATGTTCGACCGCGATGGCGTTACCAGCGGCTGTCCGCAGCGCGTGCCGAACCGCGTCGTCCAGCTCATCGTGGTTTCGAGGCCATGGATAGATTACCAGCGCGTCGAGGGCAGCACGACTAAACCGCTCGGCGACGCCTTCACCCGAAGCTCGCCGCGCGTCCAGCATGGAGGTTGCAAGTAGTGGGATGTCGTCGACACGTTCGGCAAGTTCTCGATTCGAAATCGTCAGCGCACTGATGACTTCGATCAATTCCGTGCAGAGTCCGCGATGTTCTTCTTCTTCGAAAGGGATCGACTCGTTGATCGATTCGTCGATCGGTTCTCCAAGTTCGGCAATCTGGCGCCCGCAGACGGCCAGCAATCGGAGGCGACCGGAGAACGTGTCGAGCAACGAAGCGAGTCGTTGTTGTGCCTCGTAGGGCATTTCGTCCAGGCCACGAACGAGCGTTGAGGCACGCGCTTCCCTCGATTCGGCCAGCTGATGGACGGCAGGCATCAACGTCGCATCTAAAAGCTCGGAGTCCATCAGCGGACCGTCCACGTTGATCAGGTTTTCGCCCGGCGCCGACAACTCGTGGATTCGGTTGAGGATCGACTCGCCACCGGTTCCTGGTGCCCCAAAGAAGCCAATGTCTGACCGAGTCGCTGCGGCAACCCTCATTCGACGGCGGAGACGTTTAGCGACGGCCGAGTTGCCAGCTGTGACCGTGCTTGCGATGGCCGCATGTCGTTTTCGCCACGCATCCAAACGTTGTCGAATCGCAATGGCATCTTTAAGTTCAGCGTCGGGAGTTCGATCGTCAAACGAACCGGCAACGGCCAACACGATTGCTGAGTCGCCCTCGCCAACGCGGAGGAATCGTACCTCGAGCGGAATCGCTCGGTGATCCTCGAAGGCGGGTGGAGAAATACGCAGCGATGCGGAGCCACGCGTCGACAACCCTTGAGGAGGAGAGAGCGCTGCGGCAACGCAATCGAGTGGATCGGTCGACACTGGCGCACCAGCCACCGATCGTCGATCAAGCAGCGAGTCGACGTCGATCCCCAGCCATTCCGCACATCCAGCCGACAGGTACACCAATCGCCCACTTGGACCGATGGCCCAGAGCGGCGCGTCGGATGCATCAAGCAACCGAGCTAGAGGACGAATCTTGGTACCAGATGCCATCGCGTCGCCAAAGTCTGTCCGAGAGGTGGGCGCATCCACCGCTCAGACAACCTTCCGCATTCTCCCGCCGAACCCTCACTCCTGAAGAGTGAGCGATCACGACTAGAAAACGTCCAGAATGAAATGGTGTCCGGAGTGAAAGCGGCGATTGCTGGGGTAGTAGTTGTGCCACTTCTTGTTGTACACAGGAATCCGCATCTCTGGCGGATATCGGTGATACAGACTATCGCTGCTGCGATAGTACTCTTGGCCCCAGAAATTCTGAGGATAGTAGACGTACGGGTAGTGGTAGAAACGGTTCCAGTCACGGAAATCGGTCTGACCACCCCAACTACGACCGTATGCCCGTTGGTCCGCCGAAGCGCTTTCGGACAATGCCACGTAACTGCAAGACAGCACGGCGGCGATCAAAAGATGACGAAGCATCACTGCGTCCCCCCTCGAGACGTACGACATCGCCGTTTGGGGGCGAGTATCGCGGGATAGTTTGGCAAATTCGGTCTCACCTGCTGTTCACTGAGTCTTCAGCAGCGTGAATCCGGCGATCGAAAATTGGCGAATCGGTTCGAAATAAGTGTGATTGCGAGCATACGTACAGAACAATCGCACCATCGAACCGGGCACCAAAACCCGTCGTACCGTCACTATCGGCATCTTTGGCAGTACCGGTTGAGTCGTTCAGGGGCGGATTTTGCTTGGAAAACTGATCGGAAGCGTCCCACAGGGGCTGAGAACGACTTCTCACCGACCATCTCGGCCACCTATGATTGACGAAACTGGCTTCGTGCCAGATGTCCCCCATTCGCCTCGTTTGGTGCATCGCATGTTCCTTCAGCGCCGTCGGATAGCTCTCACTCTGCTTGCTCTTTTGATGGGTTTCGCAGGGCCATCGACACCTCAGGTTTTGGCGTGTCCCTTCTGCAACGCGGTGTCGCAGACTCTGCGGCAAGAGATGACGGCGATGGACGCCGTTGTGATCGCCACCGCGACCCAAAGCGACTTGACCCGGAACAAAGAGACGGGTGAGGTCATGATGAAGGTCGAGAAAGTCCTCAAGGGCTCCGACCTGATTGAAGTGGGTCAGGACGTCCGCGCCATCTATTACGGCGAGGTAAGCGTGGGCCGAAAGTTCATGCTCTCCGGCGTCGATCCCCCAGACATGCAGTGGTCTTGTTTGCCCGTCAGCGAACGAGCTGAGGCTTACATTACCGAGGTCACCGAACTTCCCGATGATGCAGTCGCACGACTCCGGTTCTACCACGACTTCCTTCAAGACGAAGAGTCGATGCTTGCCCGCGACGCCTACGACGAATTCGCCGTCGCTCCCTATGACGCGGTCAAGAAACTTTCGCCTGAAATGGACCATGACCAATTGATCGAATGGATCGGTGATACCGAGATGGCTACCGATCGAAAACGCCTCTACCTGACAATGTTAGGTGTGTGCGGTGATGAAAAAGATCTGCCGTTTTTAGAGACGATGCTTGGCAGTACGCAAAAAAGTTCGCGCGGTGGCTTAGACGCGCTGATCGCCTGCTACCTGACGCTGGCAGGCGAAGACGGCCTTCCGCTGATCAACGAGTTGTTCCTGGACAACAAGCAGGCACCGTACGCTGATACCTACGCCGCGATCATGGCGGTTCGTTTCCATGGCACGGAGGGTGATGTCATTCCACGAAGTGCGCTGGTGGAGTCGCTTCACCATGTGCTCGATCGAAAGGACTTGGCCGACCTTGTGATTCCTGACCTGGCCCGCTGGAGTGACTGGAGCCAGATCGATCGTCTCGTCGGCCTGTTCGTCGACGCTGATGCCGACAACAACTGGGTTCGCGTGCCGGTCGTCAATTACCTTCGTGCTTGTCCTCTGCCCGAGGCCAAGAAGGCGTTGGAAAAGCTCGAGGAAGTCGATCCGGAGAGTGTTCGCCGTGCCAACACATTCTTTTCCATTCCCGTGCCAGCCCGAGATACCACCGACAGTAACTCATCGGTGAGTCGCGATCGCGATGACAAGGTTGCGGTGGCGATCGGGCCTACGTCGACTCCGGCACGCCCCGGCCAACCGCTGGCGGCCGCGATGCCGTTTTCTGGCAAGCCGCTGGCCGCTGCTGTGGTTCCTGCAGGCGAGCTCATGAACCCTTGGCGATTGGCTTACGTACTGGGTCTTGCGTTAGCGACCATGATGATCGTCCAATTTCTCCTTCTTTCCGGTGGGGCACAGCCGACCGGGAAGTGATTCCAGGTTGATTTGCTCGGGTTTCCGAGCGAGTTGTGTTGAAGAGAGACATGTCTGCAGAAGTTTCCTTGCACTCGTCCGACGATGTGGCCGAGTTCCCGTACCGTGCAATGAGCTCGACCGCGATTGCGTCGATCGTATTCGCCGTCTTTGCTTTGCTTGGCGGTTTCTTCTTTTGGCCAGCACTGGGTCTCGCTCTGTTGGGCGTGGGGCTGGGCTTCCTTGGGTACCGTCAGATCAAGAGGTTTCCCGAGGAGTTTGCTGGGGGTAGTTTGGCACTTACCGGCATCTCGCTGAATCTACTGATCCTGCTCGGTGGTGCGTCGATGCACAGCTACATCTATTTGACGGAAGTGCCCGACGGCTACACCCGCGTTCACTTCTGGGAGTTGCAGCAAGAGACCGGAGGCCCCGATCGGCCCTCCGAAAAAGCGATCGAAATCGATGGGAACGATGTCTTTTTGAAGGGGTACATCCATCCCTCTTCCGGAAGTGGATTGCTCAAACGATTCATTCTCGTCCCCGATCTCGGAACCTGTTGCTTTGGTGGACAGCCAAAGAGCAGTGACATGATCGAAATCACGCTCACGTCAGGTCAGACCACCAAAGCGGGGCTGACGAAGAAAAAGCTTGCCGGCACCTTCACTCTCAATCGTGCGCCTCAGCAGGTGACGGATTTCGACAACCGCGTGTTTTATCGCATGAAAGTCCAGCAGATCCGCTAGCTGACTCCGGCAGACGAGTTTGATGTGTCCTCCGTGCATGGCGTCTGGGTATAATCGGGACGTTCGTTGACCGCGCGATCGTTCTCTGAGAGCAGCCCATGATCTTCCAGCGTTTCGTATTCGCCTCGTGCGCAATCCTGTGCCTCGGCTTCACATCAGTCCTCGCGAAGGTTCCGGTGGAATCCTCCCAGACGGATCGCAAGGCGCGCTCGGCCGAGAAGGAAAAGCCAGAAGAGAAAGATAAGGTAGTTGTGAGGAAGAGCAGCGACTCTTCTCGATCGAAAGGCGAGATCAACTTCGACGATTTGCAATTCGAAATTGACAAAGATGCCCCATTCAAGGCGGGCATGCTGACCGGCGACGTCAAGAAACTCGATGGTCTGAAGGTCAAGCTTCGCGGTTACATTCTTCCCAGCACGCTATTCAAAGAGAAGAACATCGAAGAGTTCGTTCTGGTTCGCGACAATCAAGAATGTTGTTTCGGGCCGGGTGCCGCGCTCTTCGATTGCGTGATCATCAAAATGGCACCCGGGAAGACAACCGACTTCGTGACGCGGCCGGTAACAGTCGAAGGCAAATTCAAGATCGATACTGAGTCCTACAAGTATCCCTCTGGCACTGGACCTCGCGGTGCGAGCCACTTCGCTATTTTTCAGATTGATGGTCTGAGCGTGAAGTGATCCGAGCCGAGTTCGGACACTTATCGAGCATGCCTTCGTCATGCGCCCGGTGACCAACCGGGACGTGGCTGGGGGTGAATCTCAGGCGGTTCGTCTCCCTGCAGGTCTTTGATTTGCTGCGAGACTTCGTTCACTTGCTCGGCGGATGTCAGCGGAAGTAACGTGACGCGAAAACTTGCAGTTTCGCCGCCGGCCAACTCCACAACGCGACCTTGCTTTTCTTCAAAGGAACGGTGGTTTGGATAGTTGGTAGCAGGCTCGATCCCGGTGACGTACCCGTCATTCTCGGCAGCCGTGTTCTTCCAAAGCACAAATCTCGGCAAGCCGTTGGTATGGAAGCTGACGCCAAGCCCTTTCGTTCCATCGGGCGAACGCAGCATCGCCGTGGTCGAGTTGGACTCGTCAGATCGCAATCGCGCAAAGTAGACCCTCTCGGCGTACCCTTCCTGGGGAGGCCCATATTCGTTCCAAGAATCGATCTCACTTGCTGAGAGAGCGTCTTTCGGTGCCAGCGACTCTACGGGTGCTTCGAGAGTGGCGCCCTCTGCGAGCAGTGGGGCTCCAACATTGATGTGATACAGCAACTGCAAGGATGCTGGTGCGGAGAGTTCATTGGTCACATCATCCAAAATGGCGACCTCGGCGCTGCCAGCGGTGAACCGAATGCGGCTACGCATTCGGAGTCGCTTGATAAAGAGTCGCGACTCCAACACCTCTCCGATGACCTCGAGTCGACCGGAGGCTTCATCGTATTCGATCGAAAGTGCATCGGCAGGTAGATTTCCAACGCGACCGTGAAGCGGATAGACGAGGTTGCCTTGAACGTCATGTTCCGGCGCTCCGTTGCTCTCCAGCCCACACCGCACCAACAACTCATCGAATCCTTCCAACCAACCGATGCCGCTCGGATCGAACACTGGAACTTGCGAAGGATGCACGGGTCCGTAAACAGGTGATTGCCATCCGAAGCGAACACCGCCCGACTCCATCCGCCAAATCGACATTCCGCGGGTCGGCAGAATCATGACACGGATCGACCCTGTATCGACTTCGATCACCTCGACCTGGTCAGCCGCTCCGCCGGTGAATCGACCGTGACGTGTGCGAATATTGCCAATCCGAGTTTCGACATCCAAGGTCAGCGGTGACCGATCATCCCATGCGATACTGGGCAAACGCGAGGCAAGAGACCGGTGGAGGGCAGTTTGGGTCGACATAGAAGTGGAAGTGCCTCAAAAAGGCTAACATGGGGGAAACAGGATCAATTGTCGCGGGCTTTACGTTCTTGTACGCGAAGCATCCAGCTAATAAAACATTTACCCCCGACGATGCCTACCGAACGGATTTTTAGGCCCCCGTCTTTCAACCTCAGATTCCCAATAGTTGAGCGAAGTCGCATACAGATGAGTAACGTCAAATTAGACGAAGGGCTGATTCAGGGTGATAGCGTTGCCGGAATCCTTGATTCCGCCCTCGACGCTGGTCAAGGCCTGCTGCGACTCACCCCAACTTGGGTTCCCCGATCGTTCTTGCATCCGGGGCGAAGAATCAAGCTTCACCCGGGTGATTACTACCGATTTGGAGCGGATCGTGGCGGAATCGACGAGCGCTGGTTCGGTAGTACCACGGAGGCTGCGAACGAAGGGCGTGTCTGGCACGAGGGACTGAGCTTTTGTCTCTTCGAGGGGCAGACCTTTTTGCTGCGGGATGCCGTTGCCGAACGCGGTTCAGACCTGGTCGGTGCGAAAATCTACGACGAATACAAACGTTGGCCCGTCTACTCGAAGTTCTTTGACAATATGGGGCCGATTCCCCATCACATGCACCAGAGCTTTGAGGATGCGGCGTTGGTCGGACAGGAAGGAAAGCCGGAAAGCTATTACTTCCCGCCGCAACTGAACAATGTAGACAACAATTTTGCCTACACCTTCATGGGTCTCGAGCCAGGCACTCAACCGGAAGACGTTCGACGTTGTCTGGAAAACTGGAACGAAGGTGACAATGGCATTCTCGATCTCAGCCGTGCCTATCGGCTCAAGCGTGGCACGGGTTGGTTGATTCCGCCCGGAGTTCTACACGCACCTGGTTCGCTCTGCACGTACGAGCCTCAATGGGGCAGCGACGTGTTTGGAATGTATCAGTCAATCGTCGAGGGCCGGTACGTTCCGTGGTCTCTGCTCGTCAAAGACATGCCGGAAGAGAAGCACCAGGATCTTGACTTCATCGTCGGGCAACTTGATTGGGACAAGAACGTCGACACCCATTTCAAGCAAAGTAATTACCTGGAACCGGTCCGCGATGAGAGTCGCTCGGGAAGTGGGTTTGAGGACTTGTGGATCGTTTACGGCACCGTGGATGGGCGTCAATTGTTCAGTGCAAAGGAACTTACTCTGCAGCCAGGTGCCAAGTGCACGTTGCAGGATCCGGGAGCTAGCAGTTGGATTACTGTGCAGGGCCGCGGCCGGATGGGTTCGCTTGATTTGCAGACGCCAGCAATGATTCGTTTCGGCGAGAATACGTCTGACGAAGTGTTCATTTCCCACATGGCCGCGTCTAAAGGCGTCGAAATCGAAAACACCGGCACCGAGCCATTGGTCGGACTCCGATACTTCGGACCTGAGACACACGCTGAATTACCGACCGCCGGAAGTTAACCATTGCGGTTGTGTGCGTTGATTGCGATCACGACCAGGGCTGGCCGGAGTGCAGCACGGCCAGGCCGTCCAAAAAAACCTCGCGAGGCGTCTGACGGTCCGCGCGGTTGAGCTAAAACTCGTCCTGCCGAGGGTCGACACGGCGACCCGATCGTTTGCGGAAAAGGTTACGATATTGGCTGCTTTTACACTGCCTTCATTTCCTCTGTATTTGACTGAAGACCATGGCTGATCATCCCAACAATTTTCCTAAGCTTCACAACGCCGCCTGGCCCGGCGTGGTTGGCAAGGGTGGCGATGGTAACGATCCAACGATTCCGCTCGACACAATGCTCGACATGACTGCTGCGGCAGAGGTTGACGGTCGGAAATTTGATGGTGTCGACATCTTCCTGTTCGACCCGCATGTATCGATTGATGCGACAGACGAAGACTTGGAAGACTTAGCCGAACGACTCCGTAGTCGTAATTTGGTCGCTGGTACGGTGGTGGCCCCGGTTTGGGAACCTACCGGTGGTGGGTCGGCCGCGGGCGATCCCGATCAGGTCGAGGCGTTTCTGACACAGGTTCGCAAGGGATGCACGATTGCCAAGAAACTTCGTGATCTTGGTGTTCGTCCTCACGGTGTGGTTCGACTTGATAGCGCGTGTTCGGTCAGCGATTGGATTGCCGATCCGGAGGCCAACCAGGGGCGAATTGCCGACACGTTCAAAGCCGCTTGCGACATCGCCGAAGAGTTCGGCGAGCGTCTCGCCGCAGAGGGTGAAATCTGCTGGGGCGGGATGCAGAGTTGGCGAAAGATGGTCGATCTTCTCGATCGCGTTGGGCATCCAGAGCGTCTTGGCTTCCAAGCTGACATGGCTCACACGCTGTTGTACTTGCTTGGCTACAACGCTCCAGAGGATGCGATCTTGCCGCAGAATTTTGCCTGGGACGACGTCGAGGAAAAGAAGGCCGCGCTAAAGGAACTCACCCACGCGCTGCGTCCTTGGACCATTGATTTTCACGTGGCACAAAACGATGCAACTGTGCATGGTACTGGCAGTCACGACAAGACCGGGCGTCACTGTTTGCCAGACGACCCCAATGGGAAGTTGGACATCGCCAACGACGCTGGTTATTGGTTGCGTGACGAGCATGGTGATGTGCTTCAAACGTGTCGACACATCTGTTGGGATGGATGCATGTTCCCCAACGATGTGATGGAAAAGCCCGAGACCTGGAACAGCATCTTGTCAGCAATGTTGTCCGTGCAAGACGCGCACGGCTGGAAAGAATAAACGCGTCTTCAACGACAACGTTCGGCGGTCGCATGGTTCCTTTGCTAGACGCATTCTCGGTCGCGTCTGGCGAATGCGATCGCTGTTCGGTACGGACGCGACATTGAACGCCGGCGTCCTTCCCCATTCACAACCAAATCTACTTCACTTCAAGTAACAACAATGAAACCTCTCAATATCGGATTGATCGGCTACGGGTTCATGGGTCGAACTCACAGCAACGGCTACAAACGCGTGAATGATTTTTTCCCGGAGATCGAACATCGACCTGTTTTGAAAGCGGTTTGCGGTCGCAACGCTGAAAAAGTGCAAGCCTTTGCTGACCAGTGGCAGTACGAATCGATCGAGACCGATTGGCGGAAGTTGATCGCTCGAGATGATATCGACGCGGTTGACATTTGTACGCCCAACAACTCGCACGCTGAGATTGCCATTGCGGCTGCGGAGGCGGGGAAAATGATTCTCTGTGAGAAGCCGTTGGCGTTGAATCCCGAGGAAGGGGAGAAAATGATCGCGGCGGTTGAGAAGGCCGGTGTTGCGAACACCGTTTGGTACAACTACCGTCGCGCGCCTGCTGTGACGATGGCCAAGCATTTGATTGATGAAGGTCGGCTTGGACGTGTCTTCCACTATCGTGCCAACTTCCTTCAAGACTGGACGATTTCGGATGACGTGCCGCAAGGTGGCGCGGCGTTGTGGCGTTTGGACGTTGCCGCGGCCGGTTCCGGCGTGACGGGTGACCTGCTTGCACACTGCATTGACACGGCTCTCTGGTTGAACGGATCAATCACGGATGTCTCGGCCATGACCGAAACCTTCGTCAAAGAGCGGATGCACACGGAGACCGGCAAAATGGAACCGGTCGGAATTGATGACGCTTGTGCGTTCCTTTGCCACTTCGAAAACGGATCGTTAGGGCTCTTTGAGTCGACCCGTTACGCTCGCGGTCACAAAGCTCTGTACACGTTCGAGATCAATGGAGAGAACGCCTCGATTCGTTGGGATCTTCACGACTTGCATCGGCTTGAGTACTTCGATCACAACGATGAAAGCAAGCTGCGTGGTTGGCGATCGATTCATGTCAGCGACCACAGTGGCGAACACCCTTACATGGACAAGTGGTGGGTGCCTGGATTGCAAATCGGATACGAGCACACTTTCGTGCACCAGGTTGCCGATTTCTTGAAAGCCATTGAGGCGGGCAAGGAAGTACACCCCAACTTCCGTGACGCACAGGAAACTCAGCAAGTTTGCGAAGCGGTGCTGTCGAGTGCCTCCGAGCGTGCTTGGAAGAGCGTTTGACGTTCGTCAAGCGATCAGTCCTGCAGGCCGTCGATTGAACGTCATTCGTTCTCCTCTGGCTTGGGCTGAGCGTTGCTTCGAACATCCGAGGCACGTACCTTTCCACGTAGGACGTAGGAAGCGAAGTTCACCAGCCCGCTGAAGCGATAATTCGTGTCGACGTAATGCTCGATCACGTAAAACGCGAAGTAGTAGGCGCGGCAACTTGCCCAAACGCAGATCAGCAGCAGGGCGAGCACGTCCAGTCGAGGCGCGCGGTAGAGTAAAAGACTGGCGGCGATCAACGCGAGTAGCAGAAACAGAAGGCCTTTTGCGTAGATCCACTTGGCCGAAGTAAGATCTTGGTTAAGACGCATCATTCGCGACTGCCTCGTACCTTGTTGTGAAACGTGAAAGAAAGACGATGAGCCAAAAAGAACTCGACGACGCACTTGAAGTTGTACATCGTGAGTTGTCGCAATCAGAACACTTAGATTCTCAAGAGGTTGAGAAGCTGCGGGCGACCATGGGCGAAATTCGCTCCGTTTTGGATCAGCAGGTAGAACAGGAAGACTCACTGAGCGAGCGAGTGAGTAGTTCTGCGAAACGGTTTGAAGAGTCGCATCCCGTTCTGACGGAAACCCTGGGTAGGGTAGCCGACATTCTGCAACAGATGGGGATCTGAATTCATCTCTGGGATCGTGATAGCCAAAAGCGGTCCAATTCGTCGTCGATCTGCTTCTTACCCAGCAGTCGCGTGTCGGACCGCTCGCCCGACCACCGATTCGAAACACCGCGAAGTCGAACCCGGATTTCACTGTCCCAGTCATTCGCGTGCGCCAAGTGGGACGCGAGTGACAGCTGGTAACGAGCCTGCGGATAGACCGGCACAAATCTGTCCGCCAGTGACCAGTCTTCAAGGGATAACCGGTGCCAGCCATCGCCGTCTGCGTCCTCTCGCATGTGCTGTTCCACCGACGGATCAATCTTTCCGATGACCGAGCGATGGAGTTCGATTTCGGCGCGACTGGTGTGAGGCGAGTAGAGCGACCAGGAGGTCCAGTGATCCCAGTAGCCAGATCGTTCCAGTAGTGGCGCCGCTATCGCTAGGATCACGATGAGCCGGGCAAACCACGTCGTGCTCGTGACTCGCCGAGCAATGGACTCCGATGTCGGCGACGCGGCAACGTCGGTCGACTGCTCGGCGTTGCTCGGTTTCCAAATCATCAGCATCCATGCTTGGACCATCAACATCATGTTCCAAATCAGCACGCCGCGACTGTGATCAATCCCCCAGGGGCCAAGGATGACGATCAAGCTGACGTGCATCGCTATCAAGACGAAAGCTGCTACCCGACGTGTGGTCGGAATGAGGAGGCCGATCCCGGCAATCAACTCCACGCTGGGGAAGAGCAGGGCAAGTTTCGTTCGCAACGCCTCATCAAAGC